>DAJR01000028.1 GCA_002496385.1 Methanomassiliicoccales archaeon UBA147
TGGTTAGCGAAAGGGACTGGCGTTTATTGCCAGGGCTGGAAGTTTACGTGTATAAGCCATGCACCTAATTTATCAAAGCCATTTAGCTTTGATTACATGCACAATAGATAGGACGGCGCATGGCGGAATATTCTTTGCATGAATTCATGTTAATGGCCTCTCATCCCCGGCTTAAAAGCGGGGGAGTTCTCGGCCATAATCATTTAAAACGTCATTTGATTTTCGATCCGGGTCCGACATTCTTATCGGTTCCGATTGGCTTGCTTCCGACAGTCAGGGGGTGATGCACCCCGCCGGATGATAGGAATTCCGCATTGCGGTCCTCGCCTATCTGCAGCGGGTAGGCGGCGAAATCGTTTATCGTTATCTGGGGAGCCGCGGTTGTCCCGTCAACCCTGTCGCCGGGCTTTGCGTCCTGCGGTGGCTGGAGCAGGCTCACAACCTCTCCCTCGCTGGCGGCAAGGAGCATGCCCTCGGACATCACGCCCCTCAGTTTTGCCGGCATCAGGTTGCATACCACTATTATTTTCCTGCCGACGAACTCCTCCAGGGTGTAATGCTTCTTGAGGCCTGCGCAGAGCTGGCGAACCTCGCCGCCTATATCCACGGTCAGTACGACCAGCTTGTCCGCGTTCGGGTGGTCGTTCGCTGTCTTCACTTCCGCGACTCTGAGGTCCAGATTCTCAAGGCCGTTGGTCTTCGGTTTGTCCATCTTCTTCACTTCCAATTGCTCGGCCTCGTCAATCTCAAGCTTCCTGAAGAGCGGGACTGGCTCGGCAAGCTTTCTTCCGGCCTGGGGCGGGATCAGGGCGTCAGCCCAGGCTGCACCGAGGACCCTTCCTTCCTCTCCGAGTGTCTCCCACAGCCTCTGGGATGAGAAGGGCATGAAGGGCGCCATGATCACAGCCAGCGCTTTCGATATGCATATCGAGGAGAACAGAGTGGTCGCGCATTCCTCCCTTGAGACCTTGAGCTGTTTCCACGGAGCCCGGGAATCGATGTACTGGTTGCCGAACCTTGCGAGCTCCATCGCCCGTTTGATGGCATTCTTGAACTCGCATCTCTCAAGATGCTGGCTGACTTCCTCGGCGGCTTTTTTCATCTCGGCGGCGACGTCGGGCTGAAGCGTGCCTCCGGGAATTGAGCCGAAGTTCTTGTGGGTGAAGCTGAGCGTGCGGTGGACGAAATTGCCGTATGTGGCCACAAGCTCGCTGTTGTTCCGGGTGATGAAGTCGTCCCATGTGAAATCCGTGTCCCGGTTCTCGGGCATCGTCACCGACATGTAGTATCTCATGGAGTCCGGGTCGAATTTTGCGACTATGTCCTTGATATCGACCGAAACGCCGCGGGACTTCGAGAATTGCTGGCCGCCGGATCTGAGGTAGGCATTGGCAGGTACGTCATAGGGGAGGTTGAGGCCCCAGTCCAGCGACTTGAGGACGGCAGGCCAGAATATCGTGTGGAACGGGATATTGTCCTTCCCTAGGAAATAGTAATGCCTGCACTCGGGATTCTTCCAGAAACTTTCGAATTTGCTCTGGTCCCCGCCCGCCCATTTCACCGCCATGGTGTAATACCCCATGAAAGCCTCGAACCACACATAGATTCGCTTGTCGTCATGGCCGGGCACGGGAATTTCTATACCGTATGTGGTGTCGCGGGTCACAGGTCGGTCCTTGAGGCCGGTCTCCAGGTACATCTTGGAGAAGTTCAAGACATGTGGCCGCCAATGATTCATCGGGGCCATCCATTCCTTGAGATAGGCCTCCTGGGCGCTGAGCCTGAAGAAGAAATGGTTCCGCTTCACAAACTCGGGCGTTGTCCCGCAGGTTATGCATCTGAGGCCAATCAGCGTTTCCGGGTCCATCAGCTTGCCGCATTCCTCGCACTGGTCGCCCCTGGCCTTCTCGTAATGGCAGTTGGGGCATTCACCCTCAACGTAACGGTCGGGAAGGGTGCGGGCGCACTTCGGGCAGAATGGCAGTTCCATCTCCTTCTCGTAGAGAAAGTCCCGCTCCAGCAGCCGGAGGAACAGCTTCTTCACCTCGGCCTGGTGTGTCTCGTCCTCGGTGCTCAGGAAGAGGTCGAACTCGATGCCGAAATCCCTGATGGCCTTAACGTTCATCTCATGGTATTTCCTGGCAAGCTCCAGGGGGGTGACGCCCTCCTTCTCCGCTTTGACGGTGACGGGAGTTCCATGCATGTCGCTGCCCGACACCATGAGGACCTCGTTCCCTGCCATTCTGTGATATTTCCTGAATATGTCGGGTGGCAGGTTGCAGCCAGCCATGTGGCCGACGTGAATGGGGCCGTTCGCGTATGGCCAGGCGACGCCGATGAATATCTTGGTCATGCGCATCTCCAATATGGGCATAGGATTTAAATCTAATTAAATGTGTAAGTTATTTTTATTCCCCATAAATATTAAATAAAGTAAATGATATATAGGCTTTCGAGGTTGTTTATGAGAGAAAGAGCCAAAATAAAATCTGCGGGCAAGGTCACGACGGAACTGTTGGGAACGTTAGAAGGCAGGGTGATACACAGCGCGACGCGCAGGTACACCGCTGAATTCCTTGGAACGCTGGCACTGGTGTTCTTCGGCTGCGGGAGCGCGGTGATCGCGGGAGCCTACATCGGCTTCCTCGGGATCGCATTCGCTTTTGGAATGGTCCTTCTTGTCCTGGTCTATGCATTCGGCTCCATCTCGGGCTGCCATGTCAACCCCGCTGTCACCCTCGCAATGCTGATTGCCAAGAGAATATCGACAAAGGACGCGCTGGTTTACATGGGGGCTCAATGCCTGGGCGCAATCGTCGGAGCCGGCCTGTTGTTCGCGGTCGCATCCGGGCTGCCTGCCTACGATATCGCCGCGGACGGACTGGGGCAGAATGGGTTCCACGCCTACGACATGACTGCGGCTTTCATAGCAGAGGTATTCCTCACCTTCTTCTTTGTCTATGCAATCCTGGAGGTCACGGGAAAGCACGCGCACAAGGGTTTCGAGGGGCTCGCGATCGGATTCGCACTGTTCCTCGTTCATATAATCGGACTCCCCATCACGGGAACTTCGGTCAACCCGGCCAGGAGCCTTGGGCCGGCACTGCTGACGGGCGGAACCGCCATCGACCAGCTGTGGCTTTTCTGGGCCGCGCCATTGGCAGGCGGATTGCTGGCTGCGGTCGTCTGGATGTACCTGACAGACCCGAAGGAGATGGCCAGGAACCTCAAGATTTGATAAGAAAATTCAACGGAGCGATTCCCGGGCGATGACCATACGCTGTATCTCGCTGGTGCCCTCGTATATCTCGGTTATTTTGGCCTCGCGGAAGAAGCGTTCGACAGGGTAATCCTTGGTATATCCGTAACCGCCGTGGATTTGGAGTGCGTTATTGGCAACCTCCATGGCAATTCTTGACGCGTAGAGTTTGGCCATGGCACTCTCCTTGGAATAGGGCTTTCCCGAATCCTTGAGATATGCAGCCCGGAGCACGAGATGCCTTGCCGCGGAAATCTTCGTGGCCATCTCGGCCAACATCCACTGTATTGCCTGGAATTTGCCGATGGGCCTTCCGAACTGCTCGCGCTCCTTGGAGTATTTCACGGCTTCATCCAGCGCGCCCTGGGCGATTCCGACCGCCTGCGCCGCGATGCCTATCCGCCCGCCGTCCAGTGTGGTCATGCCTATCTTGAAACCGCCATTAAGCTCGCCCAAAAGGTTCCCCTTCGGTATGCGGCAGTTCTCGAACACCAGCTCAGATGTGGCCGAAGCGCGCACCCCCATCTTGTCCTCGATGGTGCCGTAAGTGAATCCGGGCGTGCCCTTCTCGACGATGAAGGCTGTGAGCCCCTTCGTCCCTTTCGATGGCTCTGTCGATGCAAGGACAAGTATCACATCGGCCTCGCAGCCGGAGGTGATGAATATTTTATTTCCGTTTAATATATAATTATCACCTTCTAAAAATGCAGTCGTTCTGACTGCCCCGGCGTCCGAGCCCGCGCTGGGCTCGGTCAGAGCGAAACCGCCGAGCTTCTTTCCCTCGGCCAATGGTCGAAGGAATTGTTCCTTCTGGGCATCTGTGCCGAACTTATAAATTGGATAGCAGCATACAGAATTGTGCACGGCCATGATGACGCTGGTCGAGCCGCATGCCTTTGCCAGTTCCTCTATGGCCAGCGCATAGGATACGCTATCGACGCCTGCGCCGCCCCATTCCCTCGGAACGGTCATGCCCATCATGTTGAGGGCACCCATCTTTTTTATCAGGGGCCATGGAAAATTACCTGTCCTGTCAAGTTCCTGGGCGATGGGCTTGATCTCCTTCTCGGCGAAGGCCCGTACCATGGATTGAACCATGAGCTGCTCTTTGGTGAGGTCGAAGTTCATTGAGCGGGACAATCGGTGATACGATAAATTATTAATGGCGGGACAAAAGGTTAATATGCAATTATCCGTTGCGCCAATGTCCCGATGCGGTAGTAACTCAGCTGGGAGAGTGCAAGACTGAAGATCTTGAAGTCGCTGGTTCAAGTCCGGCCTACCGCACTCTGATTATTTTATGAACAGATACGTGCGGTAGGCCTCTCTCGGGCTATTATAACCAAAATGTCCATAGTGAAGCCCTCGATCCGTCCTACCGCAGTATATCTGTTTCCAATCCGCAATCGGTGACATTCAGTCGGCCTCTTTCAGGTTATTTCGATAGAACGGCTGGTGTGAACCCTAATCCGTCGTCATTTCAAGGAACCATTGAACCAAGTGTGGGCGGATCACAGTTCGAACGGCGACACCACGTTACCCTTCTCGTTGCGCAGCTTCTCTATCCTGGCCTTCTGCTGTTCCATCACCTCGAACAGTATCGGGGGGGTGTTCTTCACCCGGTCGCGGTAGAGCACCAGAAGGCGGTCTATCTTGCTGAGATGGGACTGGGACCAGAATGAGAATTGGCGCACGTAATCCTCCTGGGGGTACTCCCTGCCAGCTACCTCCTTGAACAGCTCCTTCAGGTCGCCGTAGGTCGGTATCATGCCGGTGGGCGTGCTGACGGCATCCGCATCCCCGTGCACCCTGTTGGCTATCCATTTGAGCCAGATGTGCTTGTCCGTCTTGGAGTTGAGATATCTGTCGGATTCGGTGTCCTTGAGGAAATAGTTGACGCTGAAGATCCTGGGCGGATTCTGGCACTTGGCGCCGAATTCGAGGTTCTTCTGGACATAGGTGCCGACCGGAACCGACAGAAAATCCAGGTTGGACATGGGATTGAACACCATGACGCCGCTCTGGCCAAGCGTGGCCGCGGTCGTCTCGGATTCCAGGCTTGCGCCTTTCGTGATTATCCCGTGCACCCAATCGAAAGCTTCCTCCACTGGCACCCAGGTATCTGAGTCACGCCCGCCGTATATCATGCCCCTGATCTTGACGCCGACCGGGTCCTCGAGCCGGATGTCGACGTTTTCAAGGTTGGCGAGCGAGATGCTGAACCTGGCATTCTTGTGGGAGACTGGAATGTCCTTGCCCTCCGCGTCCTTCTTGCCCTTCTGCCACAGGCCTGAATGGTTGATGCCCTTCTCTGGGATTTCCTTGTCCATGCCGTCCCAGTAGACGTCGCCGTCCGGCTTCACCAGGACATTCGAGAATATCACCTCGTTGTTGGGATCTTTGAGCGCCTTCCACTGGAGCTCGTCATCCTTTGGGTTGATGCCGTGGATCACGCCGAACATGCCCTTCTCCACATTTACCGCCCTGACGCAGTCCCCGGCATTCCTCAGGAAGGCGATGTCGTCGCCGAGTATGGATTCGCCAGGCACCATCGTCGTCGAGGTCTTTCCGCACATCGACGGGAATGCGCCGGTGAGATACACCTTCCTGCCATAGCGGGCGCTTACGCTCATTATGAACATGTGCTCCGTGAGCCAGTCCTCGCTGCAGGCGCGGTTGATGGCCAGCCGCATCGCCAGTTTCTTCATCCCGATGCTGTTGCCGCCGTACTGGGTGTTGACGCTGAACACGGTCTCGTCCTTCAGGTCGATGTAAACCCGGCGCTTGTCCAGGTCGCTGCAGACCCTCAGGCCGAGCCCGCCTTCGGATGTCCTGCCCTGGGAGTGGACAAGCCTGAAGAATCTGGCCTTCTGGCCCTTGCGGACGAACAGGTTGTAGCCAGTCCGGTAAAGAAGGTTCTCGGAATGCGCGACATAGGCTGAATCGGTGAGCTGGACGCACGGAATGGCATACTTCGAGTCAACCGGCCCGAGGCTGAAGAAACAGATGTAAAGTTCTTTGCCTGCCATGATGCCCTTCATCAGCGAATGAATCTCCTCCAGGCCCGTTTTCCTGTCCATCTGGTTCAGTTCCGGCTCAAGATAGTTCGGGTCCTCGACAAGGTATCTTGTATTCTTCTTGTCCCGGCCCTGGTCGCCGTATGCGTCGAAGTGCACAGTGTGGTTCTTGAGTTTCACCTGGGCTTCCTCGTGGTTGCGCATCGCTGCCTGCCTTACATAGTTCCAGTCGCCGATGTCATCCGAGACAACGTAAACCTTTGACGGCTGGCAGAGCTCGATGTATTTTGCCAGGAAAATCTGAAGTTCGGGGTTGTCTATCTGAGTCAGCTGCTCTAAGCCAGCCCGGGAGAGGCTGGCCGCCAATATATCCATTGCGTTCTTGTTCAAGGAACCACGCTCACAGCCGGGCATCCAGGCACGGCCTGTCGCGCCCATTAAAAACGGCCTATTTAAGCGTTTGTTACAAGCGCAGGTCACGGTCGGATTGGGCGATGTTCGGTATGTTTATTATCAGGATTGCAGATGCCGATGCCATGAAAAAGATCGATTGGTACGAAGAGTTTGTGAATACAGATTACAAGCCTGCAAAGGACGACCTGGTGGTCCTTTTCTATTTCGAGTCGCCGAAGGGCATGAGCAGCAAAGAGAGCGCCGGAAGGATTGCCTCGGAGAGTTCCACTGGCACATGGACCACCCTGGCCAAGCTGCCGCCCAGGATGAAGGCGCTGGAAGCGACCGCCTTCGACATCAGGGGCAACTGGCTGAAGGTGGCCTACCCCGGGGACCTGTGGGAGCCTGGCAATTTCTGCCAGCTCAAGAGCGGTATCGCGGGGAACATTTTCGGGATGAAGGGCGTGGACAACCTCAGGCTGGTGGATGTCTCGCTGCCCCAGAGTTACATTCGGCATTTCAAGGGCCCGATACTCGGCATGGAGGGAATCAGGAAGCGCTGGAAGGTGTTCAGGCGCCCGTTCACCGGGGCGGTCCCCAAGCCCAAGATCGGGTTCAGCGCAGCGGAGCACGCCAGGACAGCTTACGAGACCTGGATGGGCGGCTTCGATTTCGTCAAGGACGACGAGAACCTGACCTCGATGAAGTTCAACAACTTCGAGAAACGCGTCCAACTAATGGCAGGTTACAGGGACAGGGCAGAGAAGGAGACAGGCGACAGGAAGGGCGCTTTCATCAACATCACCGCGGATGTCGAGACGATGAAGAAGCGGGCCAACACCCTTCACGAGCATGGCTTCGATTACGCAATGATGGATGTCGTCATCGTCGGCACTGCCGGCCTGATGACGATGCGCGACCACCTGGGAGACCTGGGGATAACCACGCACGCCCACAGGGCCATGCATGCGGCGTTCGACAGGAATCCGAAGCACGGAATGACGATGCAATTCGTCGCCAAGGAGATGAGGCTCCTGGGCCTGAACCAGCTCCACTCCGGCACCGCGGTGGGAAAGCTGGTCGGCGAGAAACCAGAGGTTCTCGCGGTCGCCAATGTCCTGAGGGAGAAGAAGACAAAAGCCATGAAGGAAATGCTCCTGGAGCAGGACTGGGGAAGCATCAAATCCGCATTCCCGGTTTCCTCCGGAGGCCTCCACCCTGGGCTTGTCCCGGACGTCATGGACATCTATGGAAATGACATGATACTGCTGGTCAGCGGCGGCATCCACGGCCACCCGAAGGGCACCAGGGCGGGCGCAAAAGCGACCCTTCAGGCGATCGAGGCCTGGAATGAAGGCGTCACACTCGAGCAGAAGGCCAGGAAGTCCAAGGAGCTGGCACAGGCCCTGGAGAAATGGGGGCGGCACAAGCCGAAGTAGGCCCGGTAATCTCATCGTTTGGAGATTGGCGATTACCGGGAAACCTTTGAATCTCATCGTTTCCAGATTGCTGATTCAGGGCGAATGCTTGACATTGTATGTATTCATTTGACGCATTCACCAATTGTCAGTAAAATGGAGTGGGCAGCATGGCGCTGATTCAGATAGAAGATGGTATCGCACCATCGTCGAATGCGTTGTTATTAGATGATAGTTGTTGCATTCAACTTATAATTGTGGATGGTGTCAAAGTTTCTTGATGGATTCCGGCGCCATCAGCTTGATGATGATGGCCATCTGTTCGTCCAACTTCAGAAAACTGAATTTGGACTGCACCCTGCCAACCAGGGAATCGACCCACTCTTAGCGGGGCTGCAAGCCAGAAAGCTCAAGATGAGGCTGAACCGAAGGTCTGGAAGACCGAGGCAAAGCCGTATCCGAATGTGTGCAAATGAGTATAGAGGACACGGCTGAGGTTCGTTCCGAAACCGATTTTTGGGCTTTTTCTGGGAGCAGGAGAAATCTATATAAACGTTGAACAGTATAACAGTTGAACGGTGATACGAATGGAAGTCGTGAAGATGTCCAAGAAAGGCCAGTTGGTTGTCCCAGCAGAACTTAGAAATATGCTCGGATTGAATCCTGAAGACAAGTTCATTGCGTATGGTGACGAGGATTACATCATCTTCAAGAAGGTGGAATTGCCCTCCCTGAAGAAGGAATTCGAGGAGATAGTCAAGATAACCTCCAAGATTGCGCAGGAAGCAGGAATAACTGAGGATGTGGTCATGGGAGAGATAAGGGCGTACCGCAGGGAAAAGGCCAAGAAGGCATCCTGATATGGCTGAAATAAGGGCGGTCTATGATACCAACATCCTGGTCTCAGCATTCATCGGAAAAGGCGCGCCTTACAAGGCCTTGCTGGCTGTTTATGATGGAAAGGTTCGGCTCATTACCTCGCATGAGATCTTGCTGGAACTGGAGGATGTGCTGTCCAGACCAAAATTCCGGTACGAGGAAAGCCATATCCACAAAATCATTGCCCTGATATTCCAGGCTTCAAAAATTGTGGAACCGGACATTAAAGTGAATTTGGTAAAGGCAGACCCCAGAGACAACAAAATCATCGAGGCCGCTATTGTCGGCAAGGCAGAATATATTGTTACTGGAGATGCACATCATCTGCTTCCACTGAAGAAGGTCGGGGACATTAGGATAATCTCAGTAACAGATTTCTTGAAAAAGGTAAAATAGGGTTCCAGCCACTTTTCAAGAGATACATGGGCTTTGTGATTTCTGTGAGCAATAAGTTTATACTCCAAACCTGCGTTTCAATAATGGGAAAGACATGCGTACCATTACAATCGTCAAACTGTATAGAATCAAATCGCTCCGAGGACTGCGAGCGGGGGGACGGGCGCGAGCCAGATGACACTCAATTTAGAAATAGGATGTTGCCATGCCATCGTCGAATGCACTGCTGATAGTTGCATTCACTCTTGAACGTTGGTGAGATTATAACTTCTTAACAGATTCCGGCGCTAACAATTTCACGATGATGGCCATCTGCGCCCACATCCTGTTCTCCGCCTCGTCGAAGACCCTGGAGTTGGGGGAATCGATTATCTCGTCCGTGACTTCCTCGCCCCTGTGGGCTGGGAGGCAGTGCAGGAAGATGTAGTCAGGCTGCGCATTGGCAACGAGTTTCTGGTTGACCTGGAACGGTGGGAACACCTTGAGGCGCGCCTCCTTTTCCGCTTCCTGGCCCATCGAGGTCCAGGTGTCGGTGTATATGACGTCGGCGTTCCTGGCCGCCATCTCCGGCTCCCTGACAATCTCTATCTTGCTGGCGTTCTTCTCCCCCAGCTTCTGCGCCCTCTTGAACACCTCGTCGTTCGGCTCGAAGTTGAGCGGGCAGCAGACTGTCATGTGCATCCCCATGGCTGCGGCACCCAGCAGCAGCGAGTTGCACACGTTGTTGCCGTCGCCGATGTAGAGCAGCTTCAGGCCTTTCAGCCTGCCCTTCTGCTCCTTTATCGTCATGAAATCGGCCATTATCTGGCAGGGGTGCTCCAGGTCGTCAAGGGCGTTTATTACAGGAACATCGGCATTCTGCGCCAGCTCCCTCATTATCTTGTTGCTGAACGCGCGGTACATGATTATGTCGACATACCTCGATATGACCTTGGCAACGTCATAGACGCTCTCGCGCTTCCCCACCTGTATCTCGCTCGGGGAGAGGTAGAGGGCGGTGCCGCCCAGGTGAGAGAATCCTATCTCGAAGCTTATCCGCGTCCTGAGGCTGGGCTTCTCGAATATCATGCCCATGTGCTTGCCTTCCAGGGGTCGGAATTTCTTGCCCGCCTTCAGTTTTGTTTTCAGTTTAATGGCCAGGTCAAGGGTCCCGTCTATCTCGTTCTCGAAGTCCAGTATGGATATCATGTCGCGCTTCATCGGCTCACCTTGGGGCACGATAAAGGAATTAGTAGAAATAGGTTATGTCAGCGGCTCATGGGTGGTTCGGAACGGGCACAGGGTATTTCCCCGTGAGGCACCCCAGGCAGAGCTGCTCCGGACTTTTCCCTATTGAGGCCAACAAATTATCCATCGAGGCATAGGCCAGTGTGTCGGCGCCCAGGAATTTCCTGATGGACTCGAGGTCGCGCCCGTGCGCGACGAATTCATCAATATTCTTCATATCTATTCCGAGGTAGCACGGCGATATTATGGCGGGGCAGCCTATCCTGAGGTGGACCTCGCTGGCACCGCCCTTTCTCAGGAGCTTGACTATCTGCTTCATGGTCGTCCCCCTGACTATGCTGTCGTCGGCAAGTATCACTCTCTTGCCCTGGATGACCGGCTTCAGGACGTTCAATTTCAGCGAGATGCTCATGTCCCTGTCCCTCTGGCTCGGCATTATGAATGTCCTCTGGACGTACCTGTTCTTTATCAGGCCCTCCGCATGGGGTATTCCCGAGGCTTCGCTGTAGCCTATGGCCAGCGCCCTCCCGGAGTCCGGTATGGGCACCACGAAATCCGCCTCCACGGGCGATTCCTGGGCCAGCCTCATCCCCATCTTCCTGCGGACATCGTAGACCAGCCTGCCGTCGACGTAGCTGTCCGGTCTGGCGAAGTACACCCACTCGAACATGCAATGGGCGGTGGGCGCCTCGAAGAACGGGGCATGGGTGACGAATCCGCTGTCGGTGAGTTCGACTATCTCGCCGGGGAGGACGTCGCGGATCAATTCTCCGCCCAGGGAATCGAACACCACGCTTTCCGAGGCGGAACAGAACGCCTCGCCTATCCTGCCGATGCAGAGCGGGCGAATGGCCAGCGGGTCCCTTACAACAAAGACCCTGGCGCCCACCATCAGCGCCAGCGAGTAGGAGCCTACGAGAAGCTTCATCGCCTCGCTGATGCCGTGCACTATGTCCCCGGTGGTGGCCATCTTCAGGGAGAGCAGCCTCAGGATGACCTCTGAGTCCGAGTCGGTGACGAAGCTCCAGCCGCCGCCCAGAAGGTCCGCTCTCAATTTTTCCGAGTTGACTATCTCGCCGTTGTGCGCAATGGCCATCTCGCCGAATCTGGCACGCACTGTCATGGGTTGCTGGCATTCATCTGACTGGCCCCCGACTGTGGAATAGCGGACATGGCCTATCCCCCGGGGCGCGGAAAGTGTTTTGACGTCTGCTGGCGTAATTGCCTCGTGGACAAGCCCGGAACCCCTTCTCAGAGCCATCGAGTCATTGAAAGTTGCTATGCCGGCCGATTCCTGGCCCCTGTGCTGGATCACCCTCAGCCCGTTGAACAGGATGTGGCTGACCTCGCCCCCCGCGGCGGCGATAATACCGCAATATTCCCTTGGCATCCGAGACTCCGCAGGGACAATGTCTATCGGTGTTAATTAAGATTGCATCATCATGTTCAGGAAACCCTCAAGATGCTGGGCCAGCACGGCATTGTCGGTGAACCCGCAGGCTTCAAGGCTCGCCCCGGCTATCAGGGCAATCCTGCCGTCGACCACCATGTCCGTGGCAATCAGCCCGGTCCTCCGCACGATGTTGGTGCCGGAAATGAATTTCTGGCCGGGCAGGATTATCACCGATATCTCCACGCCGCGGTTCCGGGCATCGACCAATTTCTTGTCAAGGGCGCCCATTAACGCGCCGGCGTTTGACGTAGAGAGCATGACGCGCTGCTTGGCCATTCCCAGGAATTCGCCTATCTTGTTCAGCACCCTCTCATGGCCGGTGACCGTGTAGATGACCTGCGGCATGCCTTTCTCCCTGAGTATCCCGTGCACGGATTCCAGGTCCTCGAATGTCTCTCCCAGCCGCGAGAAAATTCGCTCCTTCACGACCAGCGGAGGTTCTGCGGCGTACTGCCTGGGACGGCCCTCGATTATGCTTACATACCCCTTCTTCACGAGCCCGTCAAGGACCTTGTACATCGAGGTTCTCGGGACCTGGGCGGTCAAGGCAATCGTCTCTGCCTCGCTCGTCTGCAATGCCACAAGGGCGATGTAAGCCCTGGTCTCGTACTCGGAAAAACCCATGAGGGAAAGGTCGCCCTCCACCTTTTTGTATCGCCCAAGCAACGTTTCCATATCCATACCAGTTAATTCTTCGATGTCCAAGATATCACCTTTTGTAGCGGGTATCACTACAAAACATTTAAGTCTTTGTCCCGCATGCGCGCGTCAAGTGATATTATGTCGATCGTCATCAAAGAAACGAGCCTGAAATTGAGCCTGCCGAAGAAGACTGGCAGTCTGTGTCCAGAGTGCAAGGCCAGAATCACGGCCGAAATCTATGAGGAGAACGGCAAGGTAATGATCAGGAAGACCTGCCCCCAGCACGGCGAGTTCAAGGACGTTTACTGGTCCGACGTGGGCCTCTACAAGATGGCTGAATCCTGGGCAGTGGATGGGATCGGGGTGGACAATCCTGCAGTTCCGGTGAAGAAAGGCTGCCCGGACGATTGCGGCCTGTGCAAGGCACATATGAGCCATACCTCGCTGGCCAACCTGGACCTGACCAACCGCTGCAATCTGAGATGCCCGATTTGCTTCGCGAATGCGAACGACGCGGGATACGTTTACGAGCCCACATTCGAGGAAGTCGCCAAAATGCTGCAGACGCTCAGGGACGAGCGGCCGGTCGCATGCACGGTCGTCCAGTTCGCCGGCGGCGAACCCACCATTTACCCGCATTTCTTCGAGGCCATCGCAAAGGCCAAGGAGCTGGGCTTCGCGCAGATCCAGGTCGCGACCAATGGCATCAAGATGGCGACGGATCCGACTTTCACCCAGAGGATGGTGGACGCAGGCCTGCACACCGTGTACCTGCAGTTCGACGGGCTGAGGGAGGAGAATTACATACAGGCCAGGGGAAAGCCCCTTCTCACCATAAAGAAGAAGGCAATCCAGTCCTGCAAGGATTGCGTCCCGAAACTCTCCGTCGTGCTGGTTCCCACGATGATGAACGGCATGAACGAGGACCAGATGGGCGAAATAATAAATTTTGCCATTGAGAACAGGGATGCGGTGAGGGGTGTGAATTTCCAACCTGTCTCTTTCTCCGGGCGCATCGACAACGAGGAGAGGGAGAGGGGGAGGTTCACCCTGCCTGACATGGTGAGGAACCTTGAAAAACAGACTGGCTTCATCAAGAGGGAAGATTGGTTCCCGGTGCCGGTCGTCACCCCGATATCGGAGTTTCTTTCGGTTCTCAAGGGCGTGCCGCAGTTGGCTTTCACGCCCCACCCGCACTGCGGGCTGGCCACCTACCTCTACGTGGGCGAGGACGGAGTCGCCGTCCCCATCACAAGATTCGTTGATGCCGAGGGCCTGTTCAGGGACATCAGGAAGCTGTCCGAGAATACCGAGGGGAAGATCATAAAATCCGCGGCGCTTGTCAAGGCCTACAGCCTGATCAGGAAGCATTTCAAGAAGGAATTCGCGCCGAAGGGACTGAGCGTGAACAAGTTCCTCAAGCAGCTGGAGGGCGTGATCTCCACAACCGACAAGAAGGCCACCGCGGAGATATCATGGGGCCTCATCATGGTCGGGGGCATGCACTTCCAGGACCTCTACAACTACGACATAGAGCGCGTCAAGAGATGCGTCATCCATTATGTCGTGCCGGACGGTAGGATAATCCCGTTCTGCGCCTACAACACCGGCCCGGAGTACAGGAAGGAGGTCGAGAAGAAGTTCTCCATGACATTCGACGAATACAGGAAACGCAACGGACCGAACTCGCATCCGGAAGGAGAAGTGGAGGTTTAGCCATGCCCGTAGAGAACGTGAACAAGTGCCTGCATTGCGGACTGTGCGTCGGCTCTTGCCCGCAGAACGCCATATTCCTGAACGAGGTGAGGCTTGAATTCAACGGGGACTGCATCGAGTGCGGCCTCTGCTCAAGGATTTGCCCGGTTGGGGCATTGACGCCGGGGGGGAAGTGAGATGGACGCGGAATACGACGTTGTTGTTGTCGGGGCCGGACCAGGCGGAAGCACCGCAGCGAGATACGCTGCCATGGGCGGGGCGAAGACCCTGCTCATCGAGAAGCGCCAGGAGATCGGCACCCACGTGAGATGCGGCGAGGGCCTTGCCAGAGGATTGCTGGACCAGGCGAAGATCCCCATAGACAAGGTTTGGATATCCGCCGAAATGGACGGAGCCAGGATAATCTCGCCCGGCGGGTTCTCGTTCGATGTGGACGAGGCCAAGGCGGGAAACGAGGTAGGCTATGTCATAGAAAGGGACCTGTTCGACAGAGCGCTGGCAAAGCTTGCGGGCGAGGCGGGAGCCGACATCGAGGTTAAGACCTCTGCCACGGAGATTATCAAGGAGAACGGTAAGATAGTCGGCCTCAAGTTAATCTGTAAGGGCGAGCCAGTCACAGTAAAAACCAAGATAATCATCGGCGCGGACGGCTATGAATCGCAGGTCGGAAGATGGGCGGGCATCGACACCACGATCCAGCCAAGCGACATCATGACCTGCGTCCAATATAGGCTGACCAATATCGAGCTGGACCCGAAATACACCGAATTCTATGCGGGCAGCATCGCCCCGGGCGGCTACATCTGGGTGTTCCCGAAGAACGACAACACGGCCAATGTCGGGATAGGCCTCGGCGCCCATATCGTGAAGCACGGAGGCGAGCCCAAGGAATACCTGGACAGGTGGATAGCCAACAACCCGAAGATGAGGAACGCGAAGCAGCTGGACATGGTTGCCGGCGGGTGCTCGATAAACGCGCCCCTGGACTCGGTCGTGTGCGACCAGGTGATGCTTGTCGGGGATGCGGCCAGGATGATAGACCCGATGACGGGCGGCGGGATAGCGCATGCCTGCCTCTCGGGAATGGAGGCGGGAAAGGTCGCCGCCGACGCAATCAAGAAAGGAGATTACAGCAAGGAGTTCTTCCAGACATACGAGAAGGCATGGAGGGGGGAGCTCGAGGAGAAACTGTTCAGGAACTGGATGGCCAAGGAGAAAGCCCAGCATCTTTCGGACGAGACATTCGACAAGCTCATCAGTCTGCTGGCCAAGGTCGGCCTGGACAATATCTCGGTGATAAACATCCTGAAGGCCATCAAGGAATACCATCCGGAACTGGTCAAGGAGTTCGAGGACCTGCTGTAACCCGGCAATCAAATCGTTTGGAGATTGGCGATTGCCGGGAAAAACGGCGAATCATACAGATGGCAGAATGCTGATTCGGGGCGAATGCTAATAATGTTAGCATTTAGTTATCGCATTCACCAATTGTTATCAAATGCTGGGAATTCATGGCCCTGATTTAGCTTGGAAAATGTGAGACGGGCCATAGTCGAACCTTTGTATCCAGATTGGTGGAAGGTGGTTCAACACGAACAGCAGGCAGGCCTTGCAATGATTATTATTTGTTCCGGTCTGAGTTTCAACCATCCCTGAGAGCAGTTCCGAACTCCGCAATCAAACCCCGTCTGAATGTATTCTGATGTTATCTGGAGGGTGGGGTTATGACCCGGTTGGGCGAACCTGGTTGGTGACACGATTATCGTCATCATACTTAGGGAAGCCTCGCCTGACCGAAGGGAGGGCAGGGAGGGTGTTTTAACAGGTGTTCAACTCGGTGCCGTGTCCCAGCCAACTGCCCTCACAGGCCGGGCATGCTGCTGGGGACATGCATCATGATTGACTATGCTCGGCAATGCCAGAGTCTTCCTTTCCCATCGCATCATTCATTACCTTGACGCATCTCTCGCGCTGGACGATGGCCTGCGGGTGGTCACCGGCCAGTTTGAGCGCGCGGTCATAGCATTCCATCGCATCGGCATGCTTCCCCAGTTTTACCAGGGCGACGCCCCTGTCGCACCATGCATCGACATGGCCGCTGTTCAGCTCCAGCACCTTTTCGAGCAGTGCCAGGGCTTTTGAGTAGCGGCCTTTCTTGAGCAGTATGTTCGCCTTGCCGTACATTGCTTCGACATGCTCGGGACGGAGTTCCAGGACCCGCTCGAAATGTTCCATGGCATCAGGGTAATTTCCAATGACGCCGTTCACCACCCCCGAGATGTAGATGGCATCCACGAAGTTCGGCCGCAGCTCCATCGCATCTTTCAGGAGGGCCAGCCCTTCCGGGTACAGCCGCGATTTGGCCAGGTCGACGCCCTGCCTGAAGAGGGTCCTCGCATCCTCGAGCTTGCCCTTCTCCTCCTGCAGGAACCTCCTGTGCTCCTCTATTGATGGGCTGAGGGCGGCAAGCTTCTCGTAGCAGAATATCGCGTCCTCGTACCGGCCCAGTTTGTTGAAGGCCGTGCTCTTCGAGCGCCATGCGTCCTCGCTGGCCGGATTGATCTCGATGACCCTGTCGAAGCAGGATATTGCCTCGGCATATTTCTTCTGGGTACCCAGGATGATGCCCTTCACGCTCCACGCATCAGCGTAGTTGGGGCGCATTTCGGTGACCTGGCTCATGGCAGCGAACGCCGCCTCATACTCGCCTTTGGCTGCCAGCACCATGCCTTTGCTGAACAGCGGGCCGACCCAGTCCGGCTTCAGCCTGTTCGCGGACTCGAATGCGTCCAGCGCCTCGTCGAACTTCTCAATCCTGGAAAGAAGCACGCCCTTGGTCATCTGCGTCACAACGTCACCGGGAACCTGGGCCAGCCGGGCATCGAGCGCGGACAGGGCGCTGGCATAGTCGCCCATGGCGGCCTTGCGGAGAGCGGTTTCCCTGAGCTTGGCACTTGCCTCGGCAAGACTGGCCTCCCCCGGGTGGGCGCGCGCATCCGTGGCCTCGAGGAGAGGCTGGCCCCTGGCTGCCGGCCCGAACATCACGCCGGTGCTAGGAACGTTCACCAGCGGTATCGGTCTGACCTTCCTGTCCTTCATGGAAGTGAGGAGTATCTTTCTCTCCATCCAGGCGTCGGCATTGGTGGGCTTGAGCTCTATGGCGGTGTCGAAACAATAGAGAGCTTCCTGGTCCCTGTTGCCGGCAAGGGAGAGGGCCTTGCCCTTCTGGAACCAGGCATCGGCGAACTGGGGTCTGAGCTCGACCGCTTTCGTGAGCGACCGGATGGCATCGGGAATGTCGTCATTCAAGAGCTCTGCCTTGCCCCTGTTGAACCAGGCTATCTCGTAATCCGGGTCGATCTCGAGCGCCTTCCGGTAGCATTCGATTGCCTCCGCCAAGGGGGCGTTCATCCTCACCAGGGTGTTCCCGCGGTTGTTCCAGCTCACCGGGCTGTTGTCAATGGCAATCGCGCGGTCATGGCTCTCCAGGGCCTCGGAATACCTCTTGAGATGGGTGAGTCCCAAACCCCGACCGCTGTGGGCAGAGGCCAACCCGCTGTCAATCTCCAGAGCTCGGTCGAAGCTCTCCAGGGCCTTGGCCCAGAGCCCGAGCCGAAGATGCGCCGACCCGGAGTTCGCCCAGACCTTCGCGTTCATCGGGTCTGCAGAGAGCACCCGCCCGTAGTATTCCACGGCCTCGTCAAACTTGCCCGCGATGTATTTCGCGTCGCCCGCCGTGACCCAGCTGTCTGCACTGCTTGACAGCCGGCGTTCCGCCACAAATGAGATGGCTCCGACGAGCGAAACCCCGAGTCCGAAGAAACCCACCAGGAAGTCACGCCCGCTGTAGTTCAATGCCCCGACCTCGTGGAGAGGCATGAACATCATCAGCAGGAGCCCGAACAGCCACAGCGAGTAATATCCCGCCAGCCTTCCGGACTGTCTCTCCCGGATCACAAGGAGGCCGACCCCGGCGGCGGCAGCCAGTGTTCCGAATACGGCAAGGCCGATGAACAGGCCAAGGGAGGACCCCTCAGAGCCATAGATGAGCGTCGAATATGAGACTGCCAGGCATCCCGCCGAAATAAAAGCCATCAGGAGGACGACCCTGCGCTCCATCCTGATCCGGCTGAGCAGGAAAAGGACGATGCCGACGGCGATGAACACTGCCAGGACGACGATGAACAGGAAGTTGAAGATTTCCGGGAATGGCTGTTCCCAATTTCCGATCCCGACCGACAAAGCAGCCATGATGGCTGCAGCGGCCTCCAACCAGACGACAGCCCTCGAAAGCGAGGTCTCTTTCAGGCTGATTGAGGCCGGGAACGGACTGCGGGAACTGTCGGGCGGGCTGCTCAAGGTTACCCTCGCAATCTCAGAATAGCGCCCATGATATTAAACCGAATCCCTTTGCGAACATCAATCTTTTATGCTATGGCGCGTTACAAGTCATCGTGTACAGACAGAGAAGCATAATCGAGATACTGGAATCGAAGAAATTCACATTCAGCGCCGAGGTGTTTCCCCCCAGGAACGGCAAGCCGGCCAGCATCATACTTGAAAAGCTGAAGGCCCTCAGCCAGATGCCCATTGATTTCATCAGCGTGACGAAGGGTGCGATGGGGTCGATGCGAGGCGGTACAGTCCCGATAGGCTACATGATCCCGGACAGATTCAAAATGAACGCGCTGGTCCATTTCAGGTGCAGGGACACGAACCGCAGGGAGGTGGAGAACCTGCTCGTCGACCACATGTACTTCGGCACCCGCAACATCCTGGCCGTGCTCGGCGACCCCCTGCCGGGGGAGAAGGAGAAGAAGCTCGTGCCTTCCACGCACAACCGTTACGCCAGCGACCTGGTCAAGCAGATAGCGGACATGAACCGCGGGTACTACCTGCCGCTGGACAACGATTCGTCCGAGTTCAGACAGGGCATGAAGACAGACTTCTGCATCGGCGTTGCCTGCTACCCGGAACCCGAGGACCTGGACAAGGAACTTTTCGTGATGGGGGAGAAGGCCGGGGCAGGGGCGAATTTCGCGGTCACGCAGATGGTCTTCTCCGCCGATGCATATTCCGATTACGTGAAGGAACTGAGGAACAGGAAGATTGAAATGCCCATCATCCCCGGAGTCAGACCCGTTGCCTGCATCGACCATGTGAAAGCCGCTGAAAAGAATTTTCATGCCAAAGTGCCCCAGGAGCTGAAGAAAGCCCTGAAGAACTCCACCGCCAAGAATGCCGACCGCATATGTCTGGATTTCACGGTTGATTTGATAGGCGGACTGAAGAAGGCGGGAGCGCCCGGGGTGCACATGTTCACTCTGAACGATGTAAATATGCTTGCAGATATTCTTGAAAATATATAAATATATTATTATATTTAATCTGAAATTCGTACTTTGTTGTGCGTCAAAGAATTGCACCGGCCAGCGTAATTTCGTTTGAGTGCGCTTGTTATTGCGTTGTGATGCTAGCCATGGCCTTTTCAATCATGCCGCGCACGTTCATCTCGGCCTCTGCGTCGAGAATCTTCTTAAGGCTGGCGCCGGTGCTGGGCTTGGAGGGCACAATGCCGCAGGGTCCCGCCCCGGCAATGGAAAGCTCGTAGGTCCCGATCTTCCTGGCAATTCGGATTATCTCCTCCTTGTCAATCCCGACCAGAGGCCTGATTATGGGCATCTTCACCGCCTGCTGCTCGACCCTCATGTTCCTGAGCGTCTGGCTGGCAACCTGGCCCAGGGAATCGCCCATGATAATCGCATTGCATTTTTCACGAGTGGCAAGTGCCTCGGCTGTCCGCATCATGAACCGCTTGCAAAGGACGCAGCGGATGTTCGGTATCGTGGTTTTCGCAATCTCCGAAAGGTTGGCAGAGCCATGCGGCGCCACGAAAAGCGGGATATCTTGACCTGTGGCCTCTCTGAGCCTGGCAACTAACTTCTCCGCCCTCGCATTCGATTCGAAGTAGGGGGTGCCGTCCATGTGCAGCGCGATTATCTCCGCGCCGGCCTTCGCCATCATGAACGCCGCGACCGGAGAGTCAATGCCGCCGGAGAGGAGGACTATCGCCCTCATCGCCCACCGACCGCGATCTGTCCCTTCTTGATGACTGTTTCCGCAAGGTTCACGCCGAAATGATAGGGAATCTGTTCAAAATTGGGCACATCCAGGACTATCACGTCTGCCTGTTTGCTGGCTTCCAGGCTGCCTACCTTGCCCGCCCTGTTCACTGCATGGGCTGCGTTTATCGTTGATGCGACTATCGCCTCCGCGGGCATCATCCTCATCTGGTAGCATGCCGCGGATATGACCCATTGCATGGACTCGGTCCAGCAGTTCGGGTTCAGGTCGGTCGCCAGCGCCACCGGCATGCCCGAGTCAATCATCTTCCTGGCATCGGCATAATCCTTCATCATGAGCGAATACGGAGTGCCTGGCAGAAGAACGCCTATTACCCCTGACTCTGCCATCGCGCGGATGTCCGAATCTGAGGATTTCAGTAGATGCTCGGCTGATATCGCGCACAATCTGGCTGCAAGGGCTGAGCCGCCGATGTTCTCCATCTCGTCCGCATGAATTTTCAGCCCGAGGCCGGCCGCTTTCGCTACCCCCAATATAATTTCAGCCTCGGAAAGGGATATGGCACCCTTGTCGCAGAACACATCGCAGAACTCGGCCAGGCCTTTTTGCTTTACCTCGGGAAGCATGGCTGTCATGGAATTGATGAACTCCTCCCGCCTGGCATGGAATTCGGTCGGAATCGCGTGCGCGCCCATGAAGGTCGAAACAATTTCTATCGGGTGCTGTCCGCCCAGGGACTTGGCGACCTCCAGCATCCTCATCTCGGTGGCCGGGTCAAGCCCGTAGCCGCTCTTGGCTTCGATCGTGGTGGTGCCGTGAAGCAGCATGGTGTCCAGGCGCTTCATTGCCTGGGCAATCAATTCCTCATTGCTGGCCTCCCGGGTCTTGCGGACCGTGCTGAGGATCCCCCCGCCGGCAGCCTGTATTTCCATATAAGAATGGCCCTTCAGTTTCATGGCCAGCTCATTCTCCCGACTGCCAGAAAAAACAAGATGGGTGTGTGCGTCGACAAAACCCGGCATCACCACCTTGCCGGTGCAGTCTATCACCGTCTTCGCATCGTGGCCGCGGCCGTCGTCGACTCCGACCGCGGTTATCTGGCCATGGGATATCCACAGGTCCCCGTTGGCTATTATTCCGAGGTCCCTCATGCCCTCCTTCGTCCTGGGGCGGGTGTTATCGCCTGTCAAAGTGATGAGCTGGCTGGCGTTCTTCAGAAGGATGTCGGCGGCGGTCATGCTGGGTGAAATAACGTGATGTGTAATAAGCGTTTTCTCTGCATCCGAGTTTTTCTGCATCCGAGCACGGCTCGGAATTGGCTCCTCCCGAATACCCCCTGGAATGAAATTATCGTTCATCCATTTCAATTATTGAGGCTAATTTCATTTTCAATTGGGGGATGTCCCTATCGACTGTGTCCCAGACAGCGTCAATATCCACACCCATGTAATCATGCACGAGTTTATCTCTCATTCCAACCATCTTTCTCCATGGCATATTCGGATTTCTAATTCTGAAGTCCTCGGGCAATCTCTTGGCAGCCTCGCCGATTACTTCAATTTCTCTTATCACGGCGGCCTGGACAAGCTCATTTTCCAAAAATTCCTCGCAGGTGACGTTGTCAATATATTTTTCGATCCTGTTAATCGCGTCCATGATGTGTTGGAGATATACCATCGCATCTTTTTTCATCCGTATATCACCGTCATATCCTTCTTGATTCGGTCAATGAGGTAGGGGCTTATTGATTTTTCAGTGAGCAAGTCCACCTTACGCCCTACCGCATTGGATATGTCCTGTTCTATTCCAACAAGGTCTAGGAGGCTCCGCCGCTCGGAAAATTCCACTATGATATCGATGTCGCTGCCAGGTTTTTCCTCCCCTCGTTTGAAAGAGCCAAATAATGCTATTCTGCGGGCTCCGCTCTTCTTGAGCATTCGGACAATCGTTTCGAGCATCTCTTCTCTGTTCATCTGGACTCACCATTGGAGCATTTCAAGGATTCTGGAGATTCCTGCTTCCATCATCAGTATTTGCTTGGTAACTAATAAAGTTTCCGCAGAGTTCCCTAAGAAAACGGGTTTTATGATTGTGGCGGGGGGATGTTCTCTTTCTTCTGTGGCTCATCCTTTTTCCTGAATTTGCTTGCATCTTTGAGAACAATGATAACGAGTCCAGATGCACAAATAACAGTTATTACGAATGAGAATTTATTCACGTTCTCAAGCAATTGCAAATTTGACAATTTACCTTCGTTATAGTCCATCTGGTAAAATATAGAGTTATATCGTAAGAATACAATTTGATTATTGGGTGTGAATGTAAGTCCGTAAATTGGCTCAGGACCACTGTTAAAAATCCTTATATTCTCAGTGCCATCGGTGTTAATAATAAAAATTTCATATTTATCCCAAATTGGAATAATATTGCTAGTTTTAGTATAAATAATTTTGTTCCCATCTGGACAGAATTGTGGATTCTCACACGCTTCATAATAGGCTGCAGAATAATTAAAAAGGTTCGAGCCATCTGATTTCACCAGAAACATACGGTTCCATGAATTAAAACATATTGTGCCATGAAGAAGATCATAATCCATAAGTAAAATAACTTCATCAATTTCAAACATTAATGTTACGTTATTTGTTTCCAAATTTGCGTTATAGACCCATGAATGATTCAACAATGGAGTATAGTAAACTACCAGCCCCTAAAG
>DAJR01000019.1 GCA_002496385.1 Methanomassiliicoccales archaeon UBA147
CGGGCACTCCTCCGCTACGCCAAGTCACGCACTCCCATAATATTACATTCAGTATATATAGCTTATATCAGTTTATATTAGCTAACATACCCCGCCCTCACAGACGAGGCTTGTTACTTATTTCTGCATATCGTCTGTAGGGAGTATGTTAGCTTACGTCGCGAGTGCGCGACCAACCTCGTCAGGAAACCGGTGCCACTGCTCGTCTATTAGGAGTATGTTAGCTCGTTGCGCGCGTGGGAGTGCGTGACCCCTATGCAGTCAACCCGGTGATGTCGGGACGCGATGCCTCGCCGATCATCCGCTGGGAAATCGTTTGAATCGGAGTACAACCCGAAGGGTTCCACGTTCCAAATGTCCTCAGACTTTGGATGCCGAATAAGAAAAAAAGTCCCCGCCGAGGAAGGGATTTGAACCCTCGAAGACTGGGGCAGTCTTAATTGGTCTTCAGCCAACCGCCATGCCTGGCTTGGCCACCTCGGCATCGGAAACTATTTATCGTTGAATGTTCATATCAGTTACAGACTGGGGCGTCTAACGGTATTCAGCCGACTATCGGCTACCAGGGTCCGCCGCATACCCATAAATGCGGTCTTTCCTTTTATAACCTCTAGCCAGGTAACCGAAACTATTCTAGCAAGTTCCAAATGTCCATCAGGACTTTGGATGTCGATAAAAACCGTAAGTATTATATGTGATGACTGTCATTACAGTACTTACATGCCTGACATCAAGTTCAGCTCCCACGCCAGGAAGAGGATGGTTGAGCGCGGGATCTCACCGTTTGAGGTCCGGGAGGCCATCAACAAAGGCAGCAAGTCGGTTGACCGCAAGCTGATAACCTCCGCGCACAGGCACCTGAAGGTGGTGTTCCGGAAATCCGGCGATGACTGGTATGTGATAACCGTGATGCTGAGGTGGTGAAAATGACGAAATGTCCGATATGCGAAAAAGGCACGCTGAAGAAGGCGAAGGTCGATGAGGAGATGTTCGGGATGAGCCTGGGTAAGTACGACGCCGATGTCTGCGGGAAGTGCGGGGAGTCCTTCATGAGCGAAGCCGAGATGGAGAGGATGGAGGCAAAGGCCAAGGAGCTGGGCATCTGGGGCCTCGGAAAGAGGATAAAGGTCGTGAGATCCGGCAACTCGCTCAGCGTCCGAATACCGGCAAAGATCGCCGAGTATCTGGACCTGTCCGAGGGCAAGAACGTATTCCTTTACCCGGACGGCAAGAATCGCATAGTCGTGGAAGTAGCCTAAGCCGAACACTTTCGCCCACCCCAATCCCTCGTTTAAATACCCCGGCAGCCTAGCATCATCCATGAAAGCCAAACAGATGGGGAGACGGCACACATCCAGCATGTTAACAGATCACATCGTATTCACGCCAAAATTCCGGGCCAGGGTGCTTGTCGGCTCTGTGGCCAAGGACTGCGAGAGGCTAATCAAAAGGGTCTGCTATAACATGGATGTCGAAGTGCTGCAAATGGCCGTAGCAGAGGACCATGTCCATCTCTTTGTCCAGTATCCTCCTGATTTATCGCCGAGCACGGTTGTGGAGCGGATAAAGAGCAACACCAGCAGAGATTTGCGGCTGAAATATTCGCATCTCGTGAAATGGAACAAGAATGGTTTCTGGGCCTCCGGGTGCTACCATGGCTCGGTGGGCCAGGGCTTCGATGTCGTGGAACGGTACATACTGGGGCAGCGGCACTTCAGGAGTTATCGTTCAAGTTGAATCCGAAGGATTCGACGATGGCATGGTTAACATTTGCCTGCTAAATCCATGCCATATGACTCGCTGCATTCTGCAAACAATCGGTGAATTCGATAACTAAATCCATACAATGACAGAATTCGCCATGAATCGACAATATGAAAACATTAGCGATTCACAGCATTCCCGGTAATCGGCAATCTCCAAACGATGAGATTACCGGGCTACAGCGAGAACACCCAAACTTCCTGCTCTTCCGGCATGTCCTCTTCCGTCATCTCAATTTCATTCCCGACCTTCACGACATTGTCCGCTTTCGCCTTGGCCAGGAACTCATCGACAGGCGCTATCGAGAGTGAAAGCCCGCCTATCCTGAAGTGCATCGGGATTATGACCCTGGGCCTGAGTTTCTTCACGACCTTCCATGCCATGCTCGCATCCAGGGTGAAGGTTCCGCCCACTGGGACGAACAGGATGTCCACGGTCCCAATCTTTTCCACCTGCTCGTCGTTCAGCACCTGGCCGAGGTCGCCCAGATGGCAGAGACTGAAGCCGTCCACCTCGAACCGGAAGATCACATTCTGGCCGCGCTTCTTTCCCTCTTCCTCGTCATGGAAGCTCGCCACGCCCAATATCGGGATGCCCTTCACATTGTGGGCGCCGGCCTTGGTCACCGGCTTCTTGTCCAGGCCCTGGACGATGCGCTCGCAGTTGTGGTCGAAATGGTCATGGCTCATCAGAACGATGTTGCCTGCCACGACAGGCGGTTTTATCCCGATGGATTTTCCGTCGTGGGGGTCCGTGACGACTGTCGTATCGTCGTCGCTGCATATCTCGAAACATGAATGGCCGTGCCACCTTATCAGCATTTATTGCCTCCCTTGGGTGGGGCATGTCTTTCGGGAATTAAAGATTATCTGTAGACGCAGAAATATTTCAGGAGTTTGTAGAGCTCCTCGCGCGTCTCCTCGCCTATCGTCTTGTCATCCACCTTCTGGTCGATGAAATCCATCGCGGCATCCATGTCCATCTTGTCCGCCTTTGCGATGATGGAGCCCTTCATGGTCCCGGTGATGGTCTCGGGAAGGGGTTCGAGTATCTTGTCGAGCTCATATTTGAATTCGATCATCCGCCTCAGGTTCAGACGCTTCTTCTTTGGGGTCTGGACCTTCCTCTGGCGCCTGGTCGGTGCCTGCCTCGGCCTCGGGGAGTGGTTGTTAGAAAACTCTATTCCCCCTTGACTTCTCCTTCTCGCTGATGGCACCCTGCAGGAGCTTCTCGGTGTCGGTGCGGCATGCCACCTCCCTGTCCCGGGATAGCCTCATCAGGATGTGCGGCTGGTCCCTGAACCGGATGTACTCGTCAAATGTGACATGCGCCGCCGCTGTTTTGAAAATCTCGAATGCGGCGAGATCGGAATTGCCCGTGAACATCAGCCTGCAGTTGCCCAGGTCGAAGTAACCGTCGCGCTTCATCAGGTCCTTCACGTCGCGTGCCATCCTTACCTCGGAGAGCCCGAGCTCCGTCGCCAGGTCAGGGAGGAATACTGGTGTGTCCGGCGTCTCGCGCAAGCGCCTTGCAAGCATTTCGATTTCATCGGTCATGGATACACTCTGTCCCTCGAATAGCCAACTCTACTATAAACCTTTGGTTATTTCAGTCTGGGGAGAATAAGGTTGGCAGCCTTCTCGCCAGAAAGCAGCATTCCCCCGAATATCGGCCCCATTCTCGGCGCGCCCATGACCGCGTTCGCAGCCATGCCCACCACGACCAGCCCCGGGAAAACCTCCCTGGTGTTCTCGACGACCGTCTGCTCCCCCATTTCAGCCCACATGGAGCGCTCTCCCATGACATCCCCGTTCGG
>DAJR01000031.1 GCA_002496385.1 Methanomassiliicoccales archaeon UBA147
TTGTTAACAGAGCAATCGTCACCATATACCATTCTCTTGCACGGAAGCGTTTCTTTCAACCTTTTATAATCCGCCATCATAGTGTATTGCACGCTCGTCAAATCGCGAAAGTATTTTAGAGCCCATTAAGCTAATTCTCTATTATTGTTATTTCGTGGGTGATTTTCGCGACCTTCCCCACCATCGCCCCGACAGAGCAGTATTTCTCGGCCGAAAGCGCCACGGCCTGCTCCAGTGCCTTGATTTTCAGGTCCTTCCCCGTGAAAACGAATTTCATGTGGATGGCGGAATACACTTTCGGGTGCCCCTCGGCCCTCTCAGCCTCGATGTCAACCCAGAAATCCTCCAATGTTATTTTCTTCTTCTGCAATATCCAGACAACGTCCATGGAAGTGCAGCCGGCCAGCGCCAACAGGACCAGTTCCATAGGGCTCGCGGCATCCGGGTTCCCAGTTTCCGGTTTGCTGGGGCCGATCGGCACCCACACGCCAGTTTCGGCCTTTCCCTTGAATTTCATTCCTTTTTCCCATTTCAGGAGGGCTTTCATGGTTCCCGGGATTGTTCTAAGGGATTAAAGGGTTGCGGTTTGCCTTCTCCCAGGTTAAATTAATTTAATGAATTATATATTGTTCATTCATTTTAATTTTTCATTGAACCGACTTGAATTGAATATATTTAAATAGCCGCATCTCCATTGTAGCACAATACACAAAAACATGGAGATGATTTGGATGAATGGTAAACGAATAATCGTGGTGTCCGCTGTGTTCTGTTTGATGGTCGCAGTTTGTGCCTCCTTAGCCTTTGCCCAGCAAACAGCCACAGTATCAGGGCATGTGTTTAACGAAGATAATGAACAACCAGTGCCCGGCGCGAATATCGTGATCGAGAGCCTCGATTCTTCCCAGAATTACTATGCCAATACCGACGGAAGTGGGTATTACAGCGTCAATCTCCCGGCCGGAGAATACCACGTGACTGTCAATGCCAACAATTATCAGCAATGGGAAACTAATTTTTATATGGGTCTCTCGCCTCAAAATTATGACATCCCCCTCAATCCAACAGGTGGTTATTATGACAATTATGATGATGATCCCAGTGACGGCAGCGGAGATTTCGAAGGGTTCGAGATGCCTTTCGGTGACATGGATGAGGAATTTATTACAACAATGCTCACGATTCTCGTGTCCCTGATAGTGATATTCTTCATATGCCTGGTGACAATAACCGTTGCGCTGATTATAATATCCTCGCGGCTTGGAAAGATAAGGAAGGAATTGATAGCGCTGAACGAGAGCCAGAAACCGAAGGTCCAGGGGTCGCCCGTGTACCAGCAGCAGCAGCCCCCGCCGCAGTGAACAAGACGAAAGCCCAATCAACAATTGCAGCATGCCTCGGATGTAAGCCTGGCTAGGACTGTAACATGAAGCTAAACGGACATTCTGATATTAAATTGCAATGCGAAGGATGAAAGAAACGTATCAATGCAAGAGATTCCTGTCGCCAAACAGACTCTGTTAGAAAATGTAATGGTCGCTAGTTTGGCTATGCGGCTTAATCCTTTGTAACCCTTCGGAATCTGTCGGATTAGGCCTGTCGCCAAACAGACTTTGTTAGAAAATGTAATGGTCGCTAGTTTGGCGATTCATCCTAGCACTCGGATTGGTGAGTGCGACTGTCGTGCTAGTTGAACATTTTTTATTTTCATATTTTTATTTAATTAATTGAAAATAAAAAATGGGAGCACTGGGAATTTCAATATCGTCGCAACAGATTGACCTGTTGCTCTTCTTGGAGATAATTGCAGTTTCCGGCCGGCAAGCCGGCCTCTTTGCTGCCGAGAAATGCCACTTTTTGTTTGATATTTCTCGGCGCAAGTGAACCTTGGAGCTTGTTTCCAAGCTGCCATGGTCGCTCCAAGTGATACTTTGAACCCAGATCAGCTGGTATCTGCCGCAGGGCGCCCGCCTTTCGGCGGAACTGTACCTACCTGCAAAGACCATCTACGGGTCATCGCTCCAGTTATTCATCACCGGGACTCGGACGTCTCCGTTTCCCTCAGAATACCCGTTGGTTATCATCCCTGTAACTGGAGCCAGCGAGGATACCGTGTTACCCCATACTCCCACATGGTGAGAATGAATCCGGCCAGGCCTATGCCTTTCGCATCTTCTGCGCTCTCTTTCGGCGTCTCATCTTCTTCTTTCGCCATTTCCAGCGCTGCTGCCCGCGTTTTTTCCAGACTCTTGAGCTTCTCTTCATGATTTTCCTCGCAGAGGGGGGTGAATGGTTGAATTATTAAAACGTTTCCGATAGTTTGGATGGGAGTTCCCTCCAAATTTTTATATATCCGGTAGGGGATGAATCGGGGAAACCCATGGTAATCGCCGTTGAGTTGAAGAATCTCTCCAAGCAATACAAGAATGTTGACGCTCTCGTCGACCTTTCATTGGACATCCGCCAGGGCGAGATTTTCGGAATCATCGGGCCCAATGGGGCAGGCAAATCAACCACCCTCAAGATAGTCACCACGCTTCTCACCGCCACCTCGGGCTCGGCCAAGATATTCGGGGTCGATGTGAGTGACAAGGATGCGGTCAGGCGGCTGATAAGCTATCTCCCGGAGGAGGCAGGCGCCTACAAGCAGCTCACCGGCAGGGAATACCTCGAGTTCATGGCCGGCCTGCTGGATACCTCGGAGGGAGAAACGCCCCAGGAAATCGTGGACCGCGGGATTTCCCTCGCTGGCCTCGGCCAAAGAATTGACGACAGGACAAAGGAGTACAGCAAGGGGATGAGAAGGAAACTGCTGATTGCGCGCGCCCTCATGAACAGGCCGAAATTGGCCGTACTGGATGAGCCCGCAAGCGGCCTCGATGTGAAACATGCCTTCTATGTGAGGGGCATCATCAAGGACTATGTCCGGAACATGGGCATCACCGTGCTGTTGTCAAGCCATAACATGCTGGAAGTGGAATACCTCTGCGACCGCGTTTGCCTCCTGGATGAGGGCCGACTTCTCGATTTGGGCACTCCCGGAGAGCTCACAAGTAAGTATTCCGCCCATAACCTGGAAGAGGTTTTCGTCAAGGCAACCGGTTCGATGCAGACCCCAGAGGGTGGTGTGTGATGGCCAGCCCCCTCATGAGGATAATCAAGAAGGAGGTTCTCGAGATGGTCAGGGACCCGCGGCTCCTCCTCGGAATGATAATAGTGCCAGTTCTTATCTTCCCGCTGATTGGGATGTCCATGAGCGCCTCAGTCTCGTCAGTCGAGGATTCGATGAGCCACATTGAGCTTGGCATTGTCAACCTTGACGGCGGGAACCGGTCGGACGACCTTATCAGCTTCATGGTGGCACACGGCATCACGGACTCGTACTATTCGTCGGCTGATCTGGATATGATGCTCGGCGGGATCAAATATCCCGTTGACCTGTTCATGGTCATCCAGCAGAATTTCACACAGACGATAGAGGCGAACGGAAGCGCTTTGGTGGTTCTCTACACAACTTTGGAAACCTACTCCATATCCGAAGGTCTCAAATCCGAAGGAATCTCCGCACTGGTCTATGAATACCGGGAATCTGTTCTGAACGAGAGGATAGCCCAATCATACACCGGAGTGGACATCTCCGAGGTAAAGAACCCGGTGGTCGTCAGCAGCCTTTCAGTGATAGACGGCGAGGTCGTGGCAAACAGCCCGTCGGAAATAACAAACCAGATGATGACCCAGTCAATCATGATTCCCATGGTGCTGATGATACTTCTAATAATGGCTGCCCAGCTCGCCGCCACCTCCGTGGCCATGGAAAAGGAGGAGAAGACGCTTGAAACCCTCCTGACCACGCCGGTTCCACGGAGCACCATCCTTTTTGGCAAGATAGCCGGAGTGGTCGTGATATCAGCAATCGCGGTGGTGGCTTATATGGTGGGATTCTCATATTACATGTCCAGTATGAATGCCATATCCTCGGACGGGTCCGGAATAGATCTGGCAGCAATAGGTCTGGCCCCTTCACCCGAAGGCATGGTCATCCTCCTCGCCACACTCTTCCTCTCGCTGGTTTCCGCGCTTTCCCTGTCGGTCCTTGTTGCCTCTTTCACTGAGGATGTCAGAAGCGCCCAATCGCTGCTGGGTGTCCTTTATGTGCCGATATTCATCCCTGCTCTCGTTCTGATGTTTGTCGATATCAGCCAACTCCCGGGAATCGCGCAGGGCGCAATCCTGGCGATACCGTTCACCTACCCAATCCTCGCAGCCAAGGCGATGTACACGGGTGAATATACCCTGGTACTTTTTGGCATTGTTTACCAGGTCATTTTCACGGCTGTTATTATCTATGTGGCATCAAGGTTCTTTTCCTCTGAAAAGATACTTACCGCCAGGTTGAACCTCAAGAGAGGTCGTTCATTTTCCCTGCGCAAACGAAAATCCTGAACATAACTTATTAATACTTTGCGCGCGTTTCATATAAGCGAAGTGAGTGAACAATCGAAGTGCGTGAATGATTTGGCAATTCCTCACCCCTGCTCTGATTTCAAGTAAGAAAGTTGATTTTCTTTCATCTGCGCGTATGAAAAATTACAAACTTTAACCTATAAGTAAAATATATATGATAAGATGTTTTCCCCCGGCATAACGGGAGGTACAGATGAGAGGCAAATTTGTGAGTTTGCTCATTGTGATGGTTTTGGTGTCTCTGCCAATGCAGATGGGTTCCGAAGCCCAGGCCTCGCCCACAATGAATATAACCATGGGTGGCCAACAGAAGAGCGACATTGTCGCCGGGATCATCCATAATGTCACCATCACCCTTAGCCAAGCCACTGCGAATTTAACCCTGAAGGCGCATCTCTCATCCGGTTTCACGGTCAGTAACAGGACGAACAATTATTCGTGGAGCTGTGTCTCCGATGTCTGGACAGACGACCTTTATGGGTATTACATAAAATCCGAGTCCGGAAGATACGGTTCGGATTACTGCTTCCACTTAGCCCTGGACTCGACTTCGACTCCTGGCACATGGCGGTTCACCATATACGCGGATGGCATAGTTCTTTCGAGCAAACAGATTCAGGTCGTAGCCCCTGTCGCCGGCATATCCATGTCCGCGCCCAGATTCTATTTCCAGGTATATCCGTACGGCACTGGATTCATCAGTTCATGGAAGTCGGACGATGTTGTCAATTCCTCCTCGTTGACCACCAAGAACATCGGAAACGTCCCGCTGAATTTCCAAATCACATATGATTCCATGAACTCCCTGTTCACAACATCGAATTCCACAGGCACGTACAACCCTTCAGAGGAGAGAACCCATTATGTAAGTTTCCAGGCTCAATCTTGGAGCCCCAGGCAATTCACGGTGAAAGGCCTGGTTCGTGGCGAACCACAGCTTTTGATGACGCCGGACACGGTCTCCACGATCGTGGCAGCCCAGACAACTTTCGATGTCGTGGTCACGGTGGCAAGGCCCGGTTATAATATCTATCAAATGGACGGTGTAACTGTCCAGTATAAAACATTTTACACTTCTGCGTACAGACGGACCATGACGATTGACATGTTCCTGACTGGCAACAAGAGCGTTTACCTCAGTCCGGATCTCGAAAACCTTTCATTCAACAGTTTTTTGAATCAGGGCGTGAAGAGCACTGATGACCTGCTGCTCCCCTTGCAGGATAACCTGGAGCAGCAGGTCATCGTTAACTTCACATGCTCCGTAGCCCCCCAATGGAAACAGCCTTCGATGATAGCCTATGCCCATTTCAACCTAAGGCTCGCGGATGGCGCCGGCACAGGCAGGCTCACATCCAACGTTGTCGTGTCCGCTTCGGCTGAGGCGGAAAGCGAGTTTTCCGTCACCGCGAGTGTCCTCGTGATAATAATCCTAGTCGCAGTTTTTATTGCGATTGGCATATTCCTATTCAGGGCATATAAGAAGACTGAGGAAGAAAAGCGAATGGAACTCGAAGAAAAGATCAGGCGAAAAAAGGAGAAAGCGAAAAAACAGAGGAGGGTGTAATTTGTTCCTTTTGACAGTTCACCAACTTCAACAAGCTTCAACGGCCTCTGCCGGAGGTGGTTGCGCAGCATGAGACGCATTACCTGCTCGATTCAATTCGTTTCCATTATCATAGCCGCTCTACTCCTGACATTATGCCTGGTGTCCGGTTTCTCAAGCGCACAGCAGGGAGGTATCGGCGTTGACAATGACGGCCCCTCGTATATTGACATTGCCCTGGTCGAAACTGATACGCTGAATTATGTTAATGTCGAAGTAAGGGACCTGAACGGTTGGAACGATATATTTTCAATCAATGTCACAATTACGGGCAACCAAAACGAAATTATCAGCCAGATATGTTACATGCAGTATCCAAAGCTCGGCTCGACCACCGTTGCAGCCATCAAATGGAACCAGACTGTTGGTGACTATCTCGTCGAATCTCTATGCTCATGGGTTCCGATTCCAGTTGCGCCGTGGAACCCGGACAATGCAGTGATGGAGATTGGCCTAAGGGTCAGTTTCGCTCTGCAGAAATTTTCAGGTCAAAATGTCAATATCCTAGCTATGGACAAGGGCCAGCTGACCTGCGAATATAACGGACCTTTCTCGGCGGAATACACCCCCGCACCAACTTTCGATAGTGTCGCCGTACCTATCGGCCTGTCTGCGATAGTGGCTGTTTTGACCGCCGTTTTCGTGGTTTACAGAAGATTCAATAACAATAAACTGGCAAGGGCAGTTGAGGCCAGCCATGCGGCCTCGGGAGAGGATTAGGAGGGTATGAATGGACAGACAATGTGACATCTGCCAGAGCGTCACCACCGACGATGAACAGTCCATTTGCTCAGTGTGCGGCGCGGAACTGCCCAACGTTTCTACTGCCCCCAAGAAGGAAGATGAACTTGAGGATCTGAATCTTCAAAACGGCAACGCAGAACAATCCGAAGAGCCCGAGTCCCAGACAGATGAATGGGAGACTGGGGCGGTTGGTGGCGGTGCCGGTGTCGATATTGACACTGAAGAGATGCCCTCCGAAGATGGTGTTCCACAGACCGAAGAGGTCGTTCTCGGGAACGATGAATTCCTCTGCCCGGGCTGCAAGAACCCAGTGAAACAGGGCACAAAGCAATGCCCGAACTGCCAGACAGACACCGAGTACCTTGTGCCCTGCACATTCTGCGGAATGGGCATTGACAAACTGGCTGAAATCTGCCCCCATTGCTATACCGACCTGAAGCTTCAAAAAGAACAGACCGCCCAAGCCGCGGAGGCACCCACGGCGGAGAAACCCGTACCTGCCGAACCGGAAGCCTCAGAAAACCTCCCGAAGGACGAAGCAGCCGACATCCAGGCACGCGAGTTGGGGCAGAATGGCAAGCTTTCAGAAAAGGAAAAGAAAGCCATGCTGAAGAAACTCCTGAAGGAGCAGAAGGACCTCGAAAAGAAACTCAAGAAGGGCCAGATCACCGAAGAAGAATTCGCCAAGAGGCTGGACGAGATAAGGATGGGCAATGGCTTCGGGCCGATAGGCGGCTATGTTCTCGAGGAGGCCGAGGGCAAAGATCTCAAAGAAGCCGAGCTTGGCCAGAACGGCAAGCTCTCCGAGAAGGAAAGGAAACTGATGCTCAAGAAGCTGAACAAGGAGCAGAAAGAACTGGAGAAACAGCTTAAGAACGGCGAGATAACCGAGGAAGAGTTTGCAAAGCGCCTTGACAAGATCCGCATGGGCAACGGCTTCGGGCCGATAGGCGGCTATGTTCTCGAGGAGGAGGAAGGCAGGCTGGAGAAGAGGGCGGAGAGGGAAGCCAAGAAGGAACTCATTCGCGAAGAGCTGGCCAAGGAGCGCCGCGCCGGCATAATGAACTATTACAACCTGAGCCTGATAACGCTGTTCTTCTTCGTGTTCCTGGCGATTTTCGTGGTCATGGAATTCATATTCACAGTGGCCAATTTCACCACCCAATCCGATGTGCCTCTTGCGATATTCTTTAATTTTTCTGCCACACTGGACGAGATAACCAGTATCCCAGTGCTGCTGTTTGCCGCAATTCTCACGGTCTCTGACATGGTCCTCCACCTGTGGGACAGGAAGACCAACCTGATGCTCTCTCTCGTTCCGACCGGCATAATGATTCTGGCTCTCAGCATAGATGCTTCCCACTATAGCACCTTCGTCGGCATCGACCTGATAATAATCCTTGTCCTGCTCACGCTGTTGATATTGATGCTGGTCCTTGACCTGTACTGCTCTTTCATCATCTACCCGGTCGTGCTGGACACGCAGAAGCGTGACGAGCTCGAACTCTTTCTCGAAAAGGAACAGGAGAAGATGGAGATCCAGCAGAACCTCGAGGAAGAGTACCAGAAGATGGTCGAGGAGGAAGAGGAAAAACTCCGACTCAAGGACGACGAGATAGACGATATCAAGACCAAGCTCGAAAGCCTCAATGACCAGATCCAGCAGGAGGAGGAGAAGCTGCGCCTGAAGGAGGATGAGATATCCTCCATAAAATCGGAACTCGACCTCAAGACCCAGCAGATGGCCGAGGAGGAAGAGAAGCTCCGCATGAAAGAGGACGAGATGGAGAGCCTGATCCAGACAGAGCTCGAGAAGCGCGCCGAGGACATGATGGTGGAGGAAGAGGAAAAGATCCGCATGAAGGAGGAGGAGCTCATCAGGTCGAGGAATGAGCTGGACATCCAGAAGAACCTGTTCGACGAGACCAGGGAGAAACTGCGCATGAAGGAGCAGGAGATGATGTCCCTCAAGACCGAGCTTGAGAGCCAGATGAGGCAGAGGTTCGAGGAACAGGACCGCCTCAGGCTGAAGGAAGCTGCGGCGAAGATGCTGGAACGCGGCAAGCAGAAACGCGTTCTTTTCCCGTTCGCAGCCATGGTCGGCCAGGACAAGATGAAACGGGCCCTTGTGCTGAATGCCATCTACCCGGAGGTCGGCGGAGTTCTCATTCGGGGCCAGAAAGGCACGGGAAAGTCGGTTTCGGTGAGGGGGCTGGCTGAAGTACTTCCTGATATAGATGTGACCGGATGCAAATTCAACTGCGACCCCAAGGACCCTGACAAGTTCTGCACGGAATGCAAGGCAAGGCACGACGCTGGCAAGTTGGAAACCTTCAGCAGGCCGGTGCAGGTGGTCGACCTCCCGCTGAACATCACAGAGGATAGGCTGGTCGGCAGCATCGACATCGAGCGGATACTGGCGGCAGGGGAAAAATCATTCGAGCCGGGCATCCTTGCAGAAGCGCACCGCGGCATCCTCTATGTCGATGAGATAAACCTGCTTGACGATTACATTGTGGACATTCTGCTGGACGCCGCCTCATCGGGCGTGGTCACCATCGAACGCGAGGGGATGAGCATCAGTCACCCGTCAAGATTCCTGATAGTCGGAAGCATGAATCCCGAGGAGGGCGAGCTGAGGCCACAGATACTCGACAGGCTGGCGCTGCAATGCGACGTCATCGGCATCAAGGACGTGGAACAGAGGATACAGATTGTGAAGAGGCGAGAAGCATTCACTTCCGATCCCGTCAAGTTCAGAGAAAAGTTCGAAAGCCAGCGAACAGAACTGAGGGCGAAGATAGACAAAGCCCAGGAATTGATGCCCAACGTTACGACGCCTCCCAGGATATACAAGCTCATAGCCCAGATATGCCTGGATTTTGACGTGGATGGCCACAGGGCCGACATAATCATCGAGAGGGCGGCCAGGGCGAACGCGGCCTTCGAGGGACGGCTCGAGACCACGGCCGAGGACGTGGCCTCGGCAGCGGCAATGGCACTGCCCCACCGGATGAGGCGCAAGCCCTCCGAGGAAGAGGAGTTCAACGAAGAGAGCATTCTGAAACTGATAAAGTCCAGAGAGGCCGAACTGGAGGACTGAACCATTGGCGGAAGCAAAGCAGACAGAGGTTCCCCGCATCAAGGCCAGGAAGACCGAATACCCTTTCACCGCGATAGTGGGCCAGGAAGTGCTAAAGCGGGCGCTCGTCCTCAATGTAGTCAACCCGAAGGTCGGCGGGGTGCTCATCCGCGGTGAAAAAGGCACAGGGAAATCCATTGCAGTCAGGGCGATGGCCGACATACTTCCATCGATAGACGTGGTCGAGGGCTGCAAGTACAACTGCGATCCCCGGAAGCCGGATAAATTCTGCAATGACTGCAAAGCGCTTAAGGAGAAAGGCGAGATAAAGGCAGTAAAAAGCCCCACGAAGATTGTCAATTTGCCCCTAAACATCACGGAAGACCGGCTGGTCGGCAGCATCGACATCGAGCGGATCCTCAATGAGGGGGTCAGGTCGTTCGAGCCCGGGCTTCTTGCCGAGGCGCACCGCGGAATCCTGTACGTTGACGAGATCAATCTTCTTGAGGACAATGTGGTGGATGTCCTCCTGGACGCCGCTGCCATGGGCATGGTGACGATTGAGAGGGAAGGCATCAGTTTGAATTATCCATCCGATTTTATAATAATCGGCAGCATGAACCCGGAGGAGGGAGAGCTGAGGCCCCAGTTGCTGGACCGCCTGGCACTTCAGGCGGAGGTCACGGGCCTGCATGTGCTGGAGCAGAGGGTGGACATCATGAAGGCTGCCAGGGAGTTCGCCCTGGACCCGGTGGTTTTCAGGGACCAGCACAGGGACAAACTGAAAACGCTCAGGGACGAAATCATCAAGGCCAGGGAGCTGATGCCAAAGGTGACGACGCCGGACTCTGTCCTGGCGATTATAACGAAGATAGGCATTGATTTCAACATAGACGGGCACAGGGGCGACATCATCATCGAGAGGACGGCCAGGACGAACGCGGCGTTCGAAGGCCGCACCGAATGCACTCCCGACGACGTCATTGTCGCGGCCGAGATGGCCTTGCCCCACAGGATGAGAAAACAGCCTTTCGAAGAGGAGTCTTTTTCAGCGGAGATGCTTAGACGTCTTGTCAGAAAGTATGAGACGGACGGCATCAGGTGACCGTTTTATCCCCAATACACCAGTGTCGCGTACTCCGTCCTTCCGCTGACCTCCAGCCTTGCCCTCTCGATTGTGAAATCCAGACCCGATCTGTGTTCCCCCGAATCGATGCCCGAGCCTGCCGTCTCGAATTCGGTCAGATTGAACTGCCTGGAAGTCAAATTGCACGGTATGCACTGCGCCACTGGTCTCGATATCCATGACCTGCCGCAGGAGGAGACAATGACCGAATCCTGCGTGATGTTGACTGTGTACCCGCCTCCCCCTATTGTTAATGGCAGCTGGCCGGGATCGTTGCCATAGGTGATGTTCAGGACAGTTTCCGCCTGAACCGATGCAAAACTGTCCATGACGCTGGTGATGGCATCCGCGACCCCCTGTCCCTCCCTGTCGACCATCGCCGAATGCTGCCAGGCGAAGAGTCCCAGAACGAATGTGGTCAGCGTTCCGATGGCGATGAGCACGCCTATCTTAGATGCCAGCCAATCCAACATTGCTTTTCCCCATGGATGAGGAACCAGACACTCTGATTTAATGATATGCAGGCGACTCGGGCGCTGCTCTTTTATATTCACAAGAAGATGCATATCCGTGAAGCACGACCTGGACTATCTGAGGAGATGGCTTTTGGCAAGCCGTAGGGAGCGTATCGACGCTGCGGCATCAATCGCCTTCGCCATACTTCTGTTCTGGTTCCTCGGGAATGTAATGAGCCCCTTCCTGGCGCCTTCCGGCTCAATCGACCTCGGGAACGACGGGCTGGTCGGTGCGGACGACAAAGCTGATGAGATAAGCGGGATAGAGAGCGGGTTCGCAAGATTCTTCTATAATGCGGGGGACACGAACTGCCACCAGCACGCAGACCGCTCCTTCTTCCTCAACGGGAACCAGATGCCGTTCTGCGCCCGCTGCACATCCATATTCCTGGGGCTGGCGATTGGCGCGGCCGTGCTCATTTTCCTTGACCTGGAGGTACACATTCTCTGGTTATTGGTGGCCCTGGTCCCGATCGGCCTTGACGGCGGCATCCAGCTGGTGACCGATTACGAGAGCACGAATCTCATGAGGTTCATAACCGGTGCCATTGCCGGAATCGCTGCTGGCATAGCCCTTGGCTACATAGTCTCGGAACTGGGCAAAATGGCGGTCATGAGAAAAAGGGTCAAGAAAGGCTCTTGATGATATCGCCTACCGCTTTCACCTTCTCAGCCATTATCCTCGCCGAGAGGTTCTCGTCATCCGATTCCACCGTTATCCTGATCAGGGGTTCGGTTCCCGAGGCGCGCACCAGCGACCAGTGGTCGAATGCCGTTGACTTTATTCCGTCGATATCGGTGATTTTTCCGTCGGCATTCTTCTTCACAATTTCCAGGATCTTTCCCTCCGTGCCTGGCGTTATATGGATTTTATGGTTTTTTATATAATACCGGGGAAGCTCAGCGATAATGCTGGACAGCGGGCCTCTGCGATGGGCTATGGAAAGCATCCGGGCGGCGGCCATCATGCCGTCCCTGCAGTACTGGTGCTCGGGGAATATTACCCCGCCGTTCCCCTCTCCCCCGAGTATTGCCCGATTTTCCATCATGCGGCGGGCGATGATGGGCGAGCCGATGGCTGTGAAGTCCATCTTCCCGCCCCGGGATTCCACAACGTCCTTCACGACTTTCGATGTGTTGATCGGGGTCACGACCACACCCTTGCCGGCGCGCTCCACGGCATCCATGGCCAGAATTGCCAGGCTCATGTCGCCTGAAATGTAATTCCCATTTTCATCCGTGAAGGTCGCCCTGTCCGCGTCTCCGTCATGCGCAATGCCGATATCCGCGCCATGGGCTTTGACAGCGGACATGAGTGCGCCAACATTCTCTTCCAAGGGTTCCGGCATCCTTCCCGGGAACCGCCCGTCAGGGTGCGAGTTGAGGGTTATCACATTGCCGCCCGCGGCAGCCAGAATCTCGGGCGAATATCCGATAGCGGCCCCATTGGCGCAGTCCACTATTGCTGTGGCTCTGTTGCCCCCCCCGACATGGGACAGCACCGAATCACGGTATTTTTGCTGGACGACGTTTTCAGCGGTTGCGGAACCCAGCGAGTCCCATGGCGCTCTCTCGGGCTTCCCGGCGAAAATTCGCTCAAATGACAATTCTTGGCTCTTTGAAAATTCGGTCCCGTCCGAGGAGAAGAACTTGACACCGTTGAATTCCGGCGGATTGTGGGAGGCTGTTACCATCAGGCCCCCGTCCAAGTGCATTTCCCTCACCGCATATTGAACAACAGGGGTGGGGGTCACCCCAAGCATAACGGTGCCGCAGCCGGCCGAAGCGGCTCCCGAGACAATCGCATTCAAAATCATGGGGCTGGTCGTTCTGGTATCCATGCCAATGGCAACCTGTTTTCGGGTGCCGAAGAAATATCCTGCCGCGATGCCGAGACGGATTGCATAGTCGATATTTTGGCTCTCGACCAACCACCGAATGCCATTCGTGCCGAACAGCCGCGACATTGGGAAGCCACCGATTATTTCGGTACGATGGTCACAATGTTGTTGCCGCGCAGGACGACTGTGCCGATGCGCCTGACCTTTTCATCCCGGGTCTCCTCGGCGTCTTCCAGAATCATGTTCATGTACTCGTCGAAGCCAGTCAGCTTACCCTCTAGGGTTCTTCCGTCTTTCAGCGTCAGCAGCACGATTTTACTAATGTGTCTTTCCAGTATGTTCAAAGGCATTGCCAAGGGCACTCCCCCTGTATTTCTTTAGGCCATAATAGGCTTCTTTCATTTAAAACTTACTGCACAGATGCCGAGAACGTTCAGCCTTTCAGGGCTGAGATGAATCGGCATCAGCAGTAACGTGAGATATGCCGTTGCA
>DAJR01000009.1:0-24970 GCA_002496385.1 Methanomassiliicoccales archaeon UBA147
TGGATTCGGGGCTGTATGTTTACCATAGAGCAGTTGCATGCCTGAATATCGAAGCAGGATGGCTTCGATTTTCTTTGAATATATTAGAACGGCATGCAACGGTAGATCTACGACTACTCATGCCGATTCATCTCAGCCCTGAAAGGTTGAGCGTTCTCGGCATCTGCGCAGTAAATAAAAAAAAGGGCTGTTTCTTGGTTCAACTTTATTCTTCAGGCACGAAACCGGAGTCGTCGACTTCTTTCATGACCTTTTCCGGGTCCTTGTAATAGCCGGCGACGTACTTGGCCACATTCCTGTAGCTCACATTCTTGCTGCGGAGGTACTGGAGCAGTTTTGTCCTCCTCTTGACCTCGCGCATCATCTCCCTCTGGCTCCAGCCTTTGGTGATCGCTATCTGATCGTAGATGTAGCTGTGCCCGCCGTAGTTGAAGGTGTCATCGGCCGGGTTCCAGGTATAGACCGCATTGATGATCAGTTCGTTGCTGTCCGGGTCTATCCCCACGATTTCGGTCAGGGACTTCACGCGCCTGGTCATCTTCGTGCCAACCTTGACCTGTGCCTGGATAAGCACCATGTTCAGGGAGGCTAGCAGGGCTCTCGGCACCTCGATGGGGGGCTGCTCCATCCTGTTCACCATGGTCTGGACGCTCTCTGCGTGGAAGGTCGTGTAAGCGCTCTTTCCGGTTGCCATGGCCTGGAAGACCACATACGCTTCCGAACCTCTGACCTCACCGACCATCATGTACTGGGGGCGCTGCCTCAGTGCGGCCGTGAGAAGCTCGAACATGTTGATCTCTCCCGCCGCCCTTCCCGAGGCGTCCTTGCCTCCGAAGCCGGCACGGGTGAGCAATGGGACCCAGTTCTCGTGGGGCAGGTTGAGCTCACGGGTATCTTCAATGCTGACAATCTTCATCTGGGGCGGAATGAACAGCAGGACCGCGTTCAGGGTGGTCGTCTTCCCGCTGGCAGTGCCCCCGCAGACAAGGATGGATTTGCCGTTCTCGATGCAGAGCCACAGATAGGCCATCATGTCCAGGGACATGGTCCTGAAACGTATCATGTCCAGAGGCGTGAACGGGTTCTCCCTGAAACGCCTTATCGTGAAGGACGAGCCGTGCTTGGTCACATGCGTGCCCAGGGTCGCCTGCAGCCTTGAGCCGTCCGGGATCGTCGCGTCGAGCATGGGTTCCGCGACGGAAATGTGCTTGCCGCAGCGCTGGGCGAGCCATACTACGAATCCGTCCAGTTCAACCGATGTCTTGAACCTGAGATTGGATTGGATGGACCCGTATTTCCTGTGGAACGTGTAAAGGGGGATGTTCATGCCGTCGCAGGAAAGGTCTTCCACCTGCGGGTCGGTCATGCCCACATCGATGGCCCCGTACCTCAGAAAGTCTCTGAGAATATAGTAGGTGACGCGCTCCCTGGATATCGGGTTCAGGCTCACTCCGATGTCTTTCAGAAGGCTGTCTATGGCGTTACGCAGGTACAGCTCCTTCTCGTCCTTGGTGGCATCGACCAGCCGTTCCAGCGAGTCGATGAGGGTTTCTTTGAGGACTTCCAGGATGTCCTCCTCTTCCTCTGTGAGCTTGGGCTCGATGACCTCGTACATGTAATCGTTAGATATGTTGTCGTATTTGATGCGGACATATGAATAGCCTTCGAGGATGGGCTGTATCTCGATTTCCCGTATGTGCTTCTCCACTATCTTGGGTATTGTGGTCACGCCTTCCACGATCTTCTTATCGAGGCTCTGGGAGCCCATACGCGCGACGATCTTGACCGATCTCTTGCCTGCGAGCTTCTTCATGTATGACTTCTTCATGTTATTGAGAGCGCCCGGGCCTTTCTTCCTGACGTCAAGTGCCTCTTCCTGCTGCATCTGCTCCTCAGTTGCCGCGTCCGCCATGTTTTTTCACTCCTACATCACTGTCAGAACCAGGAATCCCAGTATCAGCAATATGACGCTGTGCCGCATGCCGTCGGCCACGCTGCCTGTTTGCAACACCCCGGCCATGATTCCGTCTCCAATGGCATGTGCCATGACCGCAAGGAAGAAGCATATCTGGATGGCCGGGATGGCCGAAACGTCAAGTGACGCGCCGCCAACGCCGCCTTCAATGCCCGCTGCCTCCGCAGCCGCCGCCACGTTCGTGCCTGCTATCCTGATTTTCGGAAGGAATGTGAGGTTCAAAATGATTATGGTGACAAGGAAAACGAAGAACGAGATGTAAATGACTGCAAGGTAGGTGCTCATCTGGAGGTTGCGCTCTGCCGCGGAGTACTGTTCCTCCTTGGTGTCGTGAGCGACCATCGACAGGACGTCCGCTACGCTTCCGCCGGCGTCGCTGGCTTTAACTACAATTGTAACCACCCTTCTTACCAGCGGAGTGTTGACCCTTTCAGAGAACAGCCTGAGCGTCTCACCGGCCGGCACGCCCCATTCTATCTGGGCGGCCATCTTCTTGATTTCCGGGGTAAGTTTTCCGTATCTGCCCATCGATGCGACGACGATGGCATCGGCCAAGGTCATGCCGAACCTGCCCGCCTCCGCCACATCTCTCAGGAAATCGGGGAGTCTCTTCTCGATGTCCTTGATGTTCTTCTGTTTTTTGGATGAATAGAAGGCATAGGGTCCGATCATAATGCCGAGGCCGATGAACACGAAGTTGAGGAAACGCTGCATCGGAGGCTGCGCTTGGTCGGGCACGCCGTCCCCGTCGCTGTCATAGCCGTCGAACACGTCCTTGGAGTTGATTACACCGTCTTCATTGGTGTCCTCGCCGACCTCCTGGGGCCTTTGGATCACGCCGTCCTCGTTCAGGTCGGTTGTGGGCAGGGATTTCATCGACCAGTCGACCTGCTCTGTGAGATTCAGCATGCCGAAGACGAAGAACAGGGCAAGGACGACGCCGCTGGCTGCAAGGATTGCTCTGGTATAGTCCCGTTTCTGGGACATCACGACCTTTTTCATTTCCTCTTTCGACATTGCCATTTTATCATTCCTGGCCTGTGTTCCACACGACGAATATGAATCCGAACATCGCCAACGGGATCATCAGTCCCACGACCGCATACAGAATCATCAGCGTGTTGGCTGCATTTCCGCCGATGATGGCCATGATTGCCAATATTACCACTAAGAACAGGGGGAAGGCCACCACTACGGTCACGTAGCTCTCTCCGAGCATGGAAAGGGTTTCCATCGTGCTCTTGAGGACAAGCTTGTTCTCCTTCTCGTACTCGGTCGCCTTCAGCAGGAAGTAGGGCTTGAGCTGGCCGCCGGAAGTCGAGGTTGTGACCACGCCCTGCAGGAAATCCTGGAATTTCTGCGAGGGCGAGCGCAGGGCGCCCTTCTTGATCGCGGTGAGAATGTCAATCCCAAGAAGTTCTGTGTCCCTGGTTATCCACTCCGCCTCCCTCTGTATCTCGCCGTAAACCGGCTGCCTTGAGAGTTCCTTGAACACCATGTCGACAGGCACATTCGCGGAAGCCATTGCCGAAATGAAGCTCATTGCGGAGGAAATCCTCTTGTCGATGTTCCTCGCCCTTGACTTGGCTTTGCTGCCCGGTGTGCCTTTGAGTATGTTGAATGCCATGAAAGGAAGACCTATCGGCATAGCGACTGCAAGCAGCAAACCGATGAGAAACATATCGAGGAACAGGGTGAATATCAGAGCGATGACTATCCCGGCAACCAGTGCAACCGCGAAAAGCACGACGGCGGTCATGTAGACGGTGGCCATGAACTCCTCGGGCCGGATCTTCATGTGGGCTTTGAGGAGGTTCTCTTCGAGTTCCTGGTCCTCGGCGTTCTTTGATTTCACATAATTCCCCATCATGCGCCAGCTCAGTTCCTGGAAGGATGTGAGCTTGATGTATTCGGGAACCGCGCCTTTGGGGAGCCGGATGAGGTGCGGTGCCTTTACCTCCTCCTCCCTGCTCTTCTTGGTTTTGAGGTGGCGGCCTTTGGTTTCGAGCTTCTGGAAAGTGTCCTGGGTCTCATGCGCCAACTTTCGCACCCCCTTCGCCCGTGACGAGCGAGGCTTCGGTTACCCAGCCCATCTCATCCCTTATCTTCTGTATCGTTTCCATGGGTTCTTTGTAATATGAAACAACGAGGTTGGATATCTGGCGGAAATCCGTTATGTTCTTCTCGACCAGGTATTTCACGATATCCACGCGCCTGGTCATCTCGGAGTTCATTTCTTCGTGGGTCATGTTCTTCATTTCCATTATCTGGTCCAGGATGAAGCTGTGTCCTTTGTAGATGAATGAGTCCGTACGCTGGTTCCATTGGTACACCATGTTGGATATGACCTCGTTGGTCTCGGGCTCGAACCCGACCAGCTCCACAATATCGGTTATGCGGCGGACGATGCTGTCCCCCACCCTGACATGTTTCTGGATGATCACGAAATTCAGCGATGTGAGAAGAATTCTCGGCGTGCTGATGGGGGGGTTCTCAAGCCTGTTGATCATGGACTTGACCGAGTCTGCATGCATCGTGGAATACGTGGTGTGGCCGGTTGCCATTGCCTGGAACATCGTGGCTGTCTCTGCACCCCTCACTTCCCCGACGATGATGTATTCGGGCCTCTGCCTCAGCGCGGCCCTGACAAGCTCGAACATGTCAATCTCCCCCGGAGCCTTGCCGTCCTTGCCGCGCTCCCCGACGCCGGTCCTGGTAGTTCCCGGGATCCAGTTCTCGTGGGGAAGGTTGATCTCCCTGGTGTCCTCCATGGTGATTATCTTGGAACCGGGCTTGATGAAAAGCGCGAGCGCGTTAAGAGTGGCAGTCTTTCCGCTGGCTGTGCCGCCGGCGATTATCATTGACTGGTTGTGTTCGACCAGCATCCAGCAGTACGCGACCATTTCGGGGGATGCCGTGTTGTACGTGATGAGTTCGACCGGCGTGAAGGGCTTCTCCTTGTACCGCCTGATCGTGAACGAGGAACCTCTTGTCGTGACCTCCTGGCCGTATGTCGCCTGGACTCTGTGGCCTTCCTCGGTCGTTCCGTCAAGAATCGGGACTGAAACGGATACCTGCTTGCCGCACCTCTGCCCAAGATATATCACGAAGCTGTTGAGGTCTTTCTCGTCGGGGAATTTGACGTCCGTCTTGATGGACTCGTATTTCTGGTGATAGATGAACAGCGGGACATTGGTGCCGTCGCAGGAAATATCTTCGATGTATTTGTCGCCCATCAGGTTGTCGATGGGGCCGTAGCCTACGAAATCCCTTGTGATGTAATAGTGAATCTTCTGAACAGTGACAGGCTCCAACCGCATCCCGCGGCTTTTGATGAAACTGTCCACACTTTTCTTCAGGTACTCGCTCTTGTCTTTGATGGCCATCTTGTCCAGCTCATACTCCAGAGTTCTGTTCAAGGAATCTTTGATCAGGTTGAGAGTTTCGGTTTCCTTGTCGTCCAGAGACGGTTCATGGATTTGATATATGAACTCGGACTGGTTGTTGTCATAAATCACCCTTGCATAACTGTAAGGCTCTTTGATTGTGTATATTTCTATCTCGTCGATGCCCGGCGTGGTGATGTCGGGTATCGGGCACAGCGGGGACCCCTTTCCCTCCTTCCATTTCTTCTCTAGGGCGATGACCCCCCTCGGCACCTTGACTTTGAGAGTCTGCGATTTGCTTTTCAGCATCTTCTGCATCATTGATTGTTTCATGCCCATTATTCCGCCCCCAACTCGGAGGTTGATATCTCAATGTAAGCGATTGTCAATGAGAAGCTGGATACAATATCCGGCCGAATCAGAACCTTAACCTCCCACAGCTTGTCCAGGGAACTCGGGTTGGATCTCAGTGTGGATGTCAGCACATAGTCCGTATTACTGTTGCTGAAGTCGGGCCCCCATGCTAGGCCGGCGCCTGAGAGCGTTTGGTTGAAGCTTGCATTCCATGCACGCTCATACAGGGTGGTGTGGCTAATGCAGAGGAAGGGGTACATCGCTCCTGAGGTGTTTGTGATGTTGGTGTAGGTGGTGGTGGTGGTTGATTTCATGGCTGTCGATACGCCGCGGGTCCCGTAGCCGATGTAATCGGTGTCGTCCCCGCGCAGGTCAACCTGGCCGTAGGAAATGTGATAGAGTCCGCCGCCGGTCGGGGTCACGACGAACTGGGAGGTGGCTTTCATGTACTGGCCGTCGGGCTGTTTGATTATCAGGGCATCGTTTTCGTATGCCAGCTCCTGTTCTATGTAATACCGGTTCGGGGCTCTCAGCTTTATTGTGCCGCCGGTGTTCGAGGGAATGTCCATCACCGAGGCGCTCGTGTTGAAGCTGAAGCTGACGTTATCATAGCTGGCTGCGCGCTGAACAGAGAGATAGCCCGGAGTGGGGGAGGCGAACATGGGTATGCCGTCCGCACCCAATCTTACCGGGGAGAACATTTGAACAGGCGAGGTTCCCTGGATCGTGCCCGCAAGTATCTGCATGTCCACCGCCTGCTTGAGGGAGGCGAACTGGCCATAGGCGAGTGCCATGTGGGATGCCTCATTCTCCTCCATCCAGACCGGAACGTACTGGCTTGTGAACATGGATAAGAATGCGAGGAACACCATCATCGCCATTATGGTGCCAACCGTGGACGCAACCCCGTCATCGTCCCATTGTTTGCGTGGCCGTATGCGAGAATCTGTGTTCGCTCCTGTCCGATTGCCATGCGTGCCTCCGCAGATTGGGAAAAAGTTCTGTTTCAACATCCTCTCGCTCCAATTAATGGTATCAATATATATATATCTGTCGCTGGTCGCGGCGCAAACACCATTTTCGTGCTGTACCCTCTTGAAATTTGCTGTAAGAGATGGTACAACATCTTTATTTATCCCAATGCCGATTCCCTGGGTGCCATGAAAACATGCGAGCTGTGCGGGGCGGAGATACCAGAGAATCTCAAGGTCTGCTCCAGATGTGGTTTCGAATTCCAGAAGGAGATAAGAAGGGACAGCCGGGACAGGGCTCTGCTGGAGAGAAATGCTGGGGCGTCCGTTGAAGAGGTCAGGCGCGACCTGAGGGACAGGCAGGCCAAGCTGACCGCATACATGGAGAACCTGGCCGCGAAAAGCCTGGCCGCGGAGGAACTTTCCTCTCTTATGGATGAGTCGCTGACATACCTCCAGATACCCTTGGTCCTGGGGGTAGAGGATGAATTAAGGCTGGATGGGGGGGAGAAGGAATTCGTCGGGCTTGTGACACGGTGCCTGGGCAATGCCGATTCCCTGAATGGGGGACCGGTGGGCACGGCAGGGACATACATCAAACTGAGCAATGCCCTTCAATCGCTAGGTGAAACTGAGACTGCCATGCTGATGATCGACAAGGCCCTGCTCATCAACCCGCGGGACCGCGCGGCCCAATTCGGCAAGGCAAAGCTGTTGTTCTATGCCAAACGGTACGATGCGGCAAAAAAATGCCTGGAAAAGCTCATTGCGGCAGGAGACGACGACAATGCCAGGTATCTCTCAGAGCTGATAGAGCAACTCATCGGTTATTGATGCCGTGGTCGCAAAGGTGCGAAATCGGGCAGATGCGGCATTTCGGCCTTGTTGGGGAGCAGATTGTCTGGCCATGCCTCACAAGCAGGCGGTTGATGTCATGCCAATGCTCCTTGGGAATTTTTATGGCGAGCATTTCCTCGGTGCCCTCCGGGCCCTCTGTGTTCACCAACCCCAGAAGGTTGCATATCCTGTGAACATGGGTGTCGACGGCTATGGCGGGAAGCCCGAAGCCATAGGCAAGGACACAGTTCGCTGTTTTCCTCCCCACGCCCGGAAGGGAGGCGAGCGCATCGAGGTCTGCGGGAACCTTGGACGAATGTATTTCCACGATTGCTTTCGATGTAAGTATGATGTTCCTGGCCTTCTGCCGGTAGAACCCGGCCGACCGGATCAGAAGCTCGATATCCTCCGGCTTGGCGGCTGCCAGTTCGGAGGGGCTCCTGTACCTTGAAAACAGGGCTTCGGAGGCTATGTGGGTGTTCTCATCCTTGGTGCGCTGGGAGAGCATTGTGGAGATGAGCACCCTGAAGGGGTCCTGGGAACCGGGCGGGGGCGGGCCGGGCGTCTCGGGGTTCCGGCCCGGGTAGGCCCCGATGCCATGGGCTTCGGATAGGATGGCTATCATTTCACGGGCACGGGCTGCATCGAGATGGGAGAGCGCCTCGGAAGCCGTGTAGATGGACCCGGTTATCAGGACTGTCCCGTTTTCACCGGCCAGCGCCAGAGCCGAGTTGACCGCGTCAGCAAGAATTGGGTGGATTCTCACGCTCGCGGAAAACCTCCCGGCAAGGTCTTCGGCTTTCATGCGCCGATGATACGTGGATTGGGTTATCAGCGCCTCTGAAACGAGGAGTTCCAGCAATTTCACAACCGGTTCGACCTCCTTGTCTTCCAGCATTGCCAAGACCATCAGCGGGGGGTTGTTTGAAAGGTGAGCTCTCAAGAAATCTGCCAGTGTCTGGGCGCCTCCCGGATTGTGCGTCGAATCAAGAATGACAGTGGGTTTCCTTCGCACAACCTGCAGCCTTGCCGGCCACCTCGCTTCGGCCATTCCGCGGGCGATGTTCTCGCCGGAAACCGGCATCCCCCTCTCCGCCAAAATCTCCGATGCCAGAATTGCGGTTGAGGCATTGGCTGCCTGGTGGGCCCCCGGGAGCCGGATGCGAATCGGCTGATAATCTGCCGATGGCGTGCGCACGTGCAGAACAGAACCCAGGAGGTCCTGTTCAAGCACCCTGCATTCAACATTGCCCTGAACGTTGTACAGCTTTGATTTCATCTCCCGGGCCTTCGATTCGATGACCGCTTTGGACTCGGGCTCGGGAACTGCCGAGACGGTCGGAACCCCCTTTTTGATTATGCCTGCCTTCTCCCCGGCTATCTCCCCGAGAGTTTCACCGAGATGCTGGGTGTGTTCCCTGGAGATGTTCGTGATGACGCTCACCTCAGGGGTAATGACATTGGTGGAGTCGAGACGCCCGCCCATTCCCACTTCGACCACGGCTATGTCGACTTTCCGCCTGGCGAACTCCCTGAACGCCATGCATGTCGCGGCCTCGAAGAATGTGCACTGCCTGTCCTCGCCGGCCATGGCTTCGATCTTTGGCCTGATCTGCCTGACCGACCTTAAAACCCGGGCGCGGCCCATCGGGTACCCGTTGACGCATATCCTCTCGCCGAAGTCGAACAGGTGCGGGGAAGTGTAGGTCCCGACCCTGAGGCCTGCGTTCATCAGGACGGAGGTCAGGAAGGCGCAGACAGAGCCTTTCCCGTTCGTACCGGCCACATGGACGGATTTGAACTTTTCCTGCGGGTCGCCCAGTTCGGACAGCAGCGAACGCGTGTTGCTGAGGCCGAGCTTCATTCCGAAATATTGGAGTTCGTAGAGCCAGTTGAGCGCCCCTTCATATGATTCCTGTTCTGTCATCGCACCATCTCAATGTTTGAGGCAGCGCATGCCTGTCGTGACCATGGCCATGCCGTATTCGTTGGCTGCGTCGATTACTTCCTGGTCCCTGATGGAGCCGCCCGGGTGTATCACCGCAGTTATACCGGCTTCTCCGGCTGCGTCGATGCCATCCCTGAACGGGAAGAACGCATCGGAGGCCATCACCGCGCCTTTGGCTCTGGCCCCTGCCTTTTTCGCGGCTATGGCCACCGACCCGACCCTGCTCATCTGCCCTGCGCCCACGCCGACGCTGGTAGTGTCCTTAGCAAATACGATCGCATTGGAGGTGACATGCTTGACCACCTTCCATCCGAACATCATGTCCCTCCGCTCATCCTCGGTCGGCTCGCGCTTGGAGACGACTTTCAGAGCGGTGGGATCCAGACGGCTCAGGTCCCTTGACTGGACGAGCAGGCCGCCGACGACCCGCTTGATATCCAGGCCCGGCGTTTTCCTGCCTTCCAGGCCGCCTGTCTCAAGGAGCATCACCTTCTTCTTCTCCAGAAGGGGCATCGCATCCTTGTGGAAGGATGGGGCGATAATCGAATCGAGGAATATGGATTTCATTGAAACGGCGGTGTCCCTGTCCAGCTCCCGGTTCAGCGCGACTATGCCCCCGTATGCAGACAGGGGATCCGCACCCAGCGCCTTGACGAACGCCTCCGATATGGTCTGGGAGCTCGCGATGCCGCTCGGGTTCATGTGCTTGACAACGGCCGCAGTCGGCTCGTCGAAGTCCTTGACGAGCTCGAGAGTCGCATTCATGTCCAGTATGTTGTTGAAAGAAAGTTCCTTCCCTTTCAGCTTCCTGGCGTTTGCAATGCACGGTTCTTTGAGAAAGATGTCCCGGTAGAACGCCCCTTTTTGGTATGGGTTCTCGCCGTACCGCAGGTCCTGGACCTTTCTGAATGGGAGAACGAGGCGGTCCGGGTGCTCCTCCCGGATGGCGAGTGCGTCTTTCAGGGTACTGGAGATAATTGCGTCATACTCCGCAGTTCGTGAAAATGCCTCCCATGCCAGCCGTTTCCGCGTCTCTTTGGAGAGATCCCCGGTAGCTTCGAGTTCGGAAATTACGCCCGGATACTGCGATGGCTCGATCACCACGGCCGCATTCTCATGGTTCTTGGCCGCAGCCCTTATCAAGGAGGGACCGCCGATGTCTATGTTCTCTATCAGTTCCTCTGCGGAACCGGGTGTCTTTTCTGCGACCTTCTCGAACGGATACAGGTTCACGACAACCATGTCAAAGCGCCCGAACCCCATGGATTTCAATTGCTCAGCATGGCTCGGATCCCTGGTTGCAAGTATACCTGCATGTATCGCTGGGTGAAGGGTCTTCACCCGGCCGTCGAGTATCTCGGGGAACCCGGTGACTTCCGAAACCCTTGACACGGGAATGCCGTTCTCGTGAAGTTCCTGGAACGTCCCCCCTGTGGAAACCAATGAGTACCCCAGTTTGACCAGCGCCCTGGCGAATTCGATGAGTCCTGTCTTGTCGGATACGCTCAATAACGCCCTTTTTTGTCCTTCCTCGGCCATTCAAAGCACCGTAGGGAGATGGCAATCCCCATCATAAATCTTAGGAGGGAATAAACCCAAATACAGTCCTCGGTATGTTTCATTTATAATATTTTAAATATTCTTAGTGTTATTACCGATGGTGAGAGGATGCACATGAAATCGGGAATTAGCCTTTTCGGAACTCGCGGATGTATTCTCCTTGCCGCAGCCGGAGCCCTGACCGGCGGAAAGAGAGCCGGCGCGACCAAATTGATCTCCGAGGGCAACGAACATTACCGGAAGGGGAGGCTGGCTGAAGCCGTAAAAGCATATAACCAGGTCCTCCAGATCGACCCCGAGAACCCGATAGCATGGAACAACAAGGGGCTCATCCTCGCAGTTGCGGGCAATTATCAGGAGGCTTTGAATTGCCACATGAGGGCTTACGAGCTGGACCCGGGACATGTGGACGCGGTATCAAACATAGGCATGATGTACAACAAACTTGACATGATGGATGAGGCCCTTACATGGTACGACCGGGCGCTGGGGCTTGACCCGAATCATGAAACCACCTGGAACAACAAGGGAAACCTGCTCTCGAAACTTGAGAGGTTTGCCGAGGCGATGAAATGCTACGACCGCGCCCTTGAGATCAACCCGAATTACATGGCTGCCATGAACAACAAGGCGGTCGAGCTGATACATATGAAGAGATACGACGAAGCGCTCGAACTTCTCAACAACGTGCTCAAATCCAGACCGCTGTTCTCCGAGGGATGGTACGTGAAGGGCAAGGCCTACATAGGCATGAAGGAGTTCGACAAGGCAATCGTGTGCCTTGAAAGGGCCAACCGGCTGAATCCCGATTTTCTTCAGGCCAGACGCGCGCTTGAGGTCCTCAAGAAGAAACTTGTGGAACCGCCCGGCGAGAAGGTCAAGTCGGGGAAGAAAACCGTCATGACCGAGAGCGAACAGGCCAAGATTGACAGGAGCATACAGACGGAAATCCTCAGGCCCCGGAACGAGATGGATATCATGGGAGACGAGTTCGAGCGCCCGGAGGAGCATCTGACCAAGGAAGAGAAGATCATGTTCGACGTCCTGGGCAATGAACCTCAATCGCTGTCCGCATTGAAATCCGCAATCGGGAACAGGCTAGGAAAGCCTGCGATGGACCGGGCGCTTGAAGGCCTTGAGAGAAGAGGACTTGCCGTCTCGGAAACGGAAAAAGGGACGAAAACGTTTTCACGGACGAATGCACTTGGCAGCATCGAGGAGGAGATGGTTGAGGAGAGGGAGGATGCGGAGCCGGAAAACAATGCGAATGACTTTCACGCGTTGATGTCCAAGAGCAGGAAATTCATCAATGACGGACGCAACGGAGAAGCAGCGAGGTCCCTGAAGAAAGCCCTGAAAATTAATCCGTACGATGATATGGCGCTGTGCCTCATGGCCCAGGTGCAGTACGAGATGGGGGAGCGGGACAGGGCGATAAACACCATTTCCAAGATCCTCGCAGGAAAACCGGACTTCGTCCCGGCGTGGTTCACGCTGGCGAATGCGACCCTGAAGAACAAGGACTATTCGGACGCGGCCGACTGCTTCCGCAAGATACTGGAACTGCAGCCAGACAACCCGGAGGCGAAGAGGGGGCTCGAAGCTGCGGAGAGCGCCAAAAAATAGATTTTTTAATAAATTGTTAAATTTAAAAATGATAGCCAGTGACGCGAAAGTTTTAAATATGGTATGAGGCCATATAGGTCTGGCTTCTATCTGGCTAGAAAGCCGGGTGGAAGAAAAAGACTATTGGAGGAAAAAAGATGGCAATGGAACCGATAAGTGTGGACAAGGCAATAGAGGTTGCCAAGCGAAAGAACCTGAAGCCGGGCCGCGTGAAGGGGACGAAGGGCGTCCAGTTCACCAAGGGAAGGAACCCACGCCTGGAGACAATAGACTGGGATGAGTTCAAGAAGACCCTGGTTGCCAGGAGACTCCAGATATACGAGAGCAACGGCTGGATGAAAATAATGAAGAAGTAAGTGATGGGTCGAACCCATCACTTTTTTTCTATTTTTATTATTCTTTTAACAATTGTTTTCAAATGATATCAATATGCCAACGGCATGCCCCGTCTGAATGATATCATGTTTGCAACTGGAGGACGGGGTACTGGATACATTTGCTAACGGGTGACAAATACCAATTGCATGAATCCCTTGAAGCCCTGGGTGTAAGCCCCGGGTATGAGGCCTAACCTATTTCACGGGGCCTCGACATTTTAGAATCTCTAGCATAGAGTCATTTCTTTCATACTTGGTTCCCCAATATCTCAGTTTCATACGATTGAATAAACGTCATGCCGCGCGTGACAAATACCAATTGCATTCGTCCGTGAAGCCCCGCCTGGCAGGGCGGGGTAATAATGCATTGTTTCGTTTTTCTCATCCTTCGTTCCCCAATTCGATTTGTTCAACCGGCCAAACATCAATTGATATGGGGTTCTCATACCCCAGCCCATCGTTAAAACTCAACCTGCCGTTTTTCCACAGGCGCATCAGGTGCTTTCTCCCTCACATGGACCGCGCCGCATTTCAGGCAAATGAGCTTGCCTGTGTCATAGCTCGCTCCCGTGTTCCGGCAGTTCGGGCAAACGAACCCGCCCCGGTCGAGGGGCGGTGGCTGGAAGTAAGTTGGCTGTGGGGTAGCAGGGAGCGGGGGAACCGATTTACCGCAATGCGGGCAATGGTTGTAGCTCGGCTGAATCTGAAGGCCGCATCCCAGGCAGAACCTCGGAGGAGGCGGCGGTGGCCATTGGCTATGATATTGCGGTGGCGGAGGGGGGTAATATGGATAAGCCGGCGGCTGGTAATAACCCTGAGGGGAGTATCCTGGCGGGGGAGTTCCATGATACTGGTATGGGGCGTACGCGGGCACGGGCGTCGGGAGAAGGCCCGGAGCCAGTTTCTTCACGAGGTCAGCGGAATACCGGAAAAAGAAGTAACCGCCGGCCACTATCCAGACAATGATCGCGACTGACAGAAGCGCTTGCACGACAATGTTGTCCGGCCAAATCTCCAGGGCGGCGCTGCTGAGATTTATCGAGAAGTGGATGAGCATAGATGCATGTAGGCCGTACCTGACGAATGCGAAGCCTAGGGCGAAACCCGGAATCAGGACCTGCGGAACCTTCCAATAATCCCACCCGCCGACATGGGCGAAGGCGAATATCACTGCGGAGAAAGTGATGAGTGCGAATGTCGCAGGTGTGATGTCGAGGCCCCCGCCAAGTATCTTTCTAATGGGATTCTTCCATTTAAGTGCCAGGCCAATCAGGACGACAGGCACGCCGATTAGGAGGACGCGGGATATGAGTTCCTCGAAAACCGATGCGCTGAAAAGAGCGTAAATCAGTTCTGGCCTCGACAGTTCATCGAAGCCCGGAGTTTGCATTTCCACGTTGATGAGTTCCAGGAACAGAAAGTAGCATGTGCTGAAGAATATCGATGCCATGAAGAGCTTGCACACGGCTTCCATGCTTGAACTGGCTTTCTCCGGCACCGTCAAAGACAATATCGCAGCGCCCTTTTTTGACGCCCAACTCTTGAAAAGGTCATACTTGGCATAGATAAAACCGCCCATCAATATCGCCAATATCGCGATGTGCCAGGCCTGGAACGCTGCGCCGCTGATGGAGAAAAGGAGCACCGGCCAGGGCGTGATTATGAATATGTGTTCCGATGGCAACTCCAGTAGGTGGGGGGGTTCGGCGCTCGGGACCGGCGTGGTTATCCAGCCCTGGATTTCCGGCGTCATGGCCAGGACTATTATCAGGCTGAGCGTGATCACAACGATGAACGAGATGAAGCCGGCGCTCCAGAGCATGGTTTTGAGCAAATTCACGAGTTCTCTTATTGGGTTATAAGGGGGAGGCGGTTGTGAAGGATTGTAGGGTGGGGCGGATGGCGGTTCCGGCGGGATTTGATTGTCCATATCGTATTATAGATAATAATCTCTAATTTATAATGATAGTGGCAAACCTCATCGCAGTCTCTCTGGGCATTTCTGCCTTCGGGAGCAATGGATGCATTTCCCCGGTTTGTTGTGGTTGCGGTGGGCATTGCCGGATTCCATCGTTCGGCGGATCTCTTCGAGCTTCAAGAGGACCATTTCTTTGAGGGAATTGTCATAATCCACGACATTTTCGTTTTGGCCGTAGCGCACAATGCCGTGGGAGGGCGCAGCACCGAACTCCTCCTCGATGAGAAGGCAGTAGGCGGCAACCTGAAGGATGTGGGAGAACAGCGGCCCCCTTGGGACCCTGCCGGTCTTGACCTCGACCGGGATGTGTTCGTCATCGATGAGAAGGACAAAGTCTGGCCTTCCGGAGAGGCCATATCTCTTTGAGATGAAGAGCTTCGGCTTCCTGTCGTTGGAGTCCACATAAGCAATCTGATGGCGAACCTGCTGCTTCCGTCTCTTGTGACCAGCCACTTCGAATCGTTTCAGCGAGTGGTAGAGGAAATAACAGGCCGCCACAAGCCAAGCGAGTGATATCGCCTGCAGTATCTGGGCGATCTTGGGCTGGAAGAAACCGGAGAGGAGGGTGACGGAGTTCACGCCTATGACCGCGGCCACTATCGCAAAAACAAGTATTATCCTCTGATACTTGAGGGTCGAAGCCCCCCGCGGCATGGTCTCCGCCTTGTACAGGAAATAACAGGCCGCCAGTATCCATATCAGGGCCATGACGCCCATTATCATGCCGACATCCTGGCCGACCTCGAACAACAGGGAGACGCCGAGGATGGATATCAGGGTGGCGGCTATCGCAAACCAGAGGACGATGCTCTCGAAAATCTTTGCCTGGCTCTCCTCCTGGACTATGTCCCCGAGATCCTCAGCCACGGCCTTGTGGGCTCTCTCGCCGGACTCCAAGGCCTCGGAATCCATATCCGGCTCATTCCTGCTGAGCCACCAGCTCAGCGGGCAGTATCCGTATTTCTCCAGGGCGCTGGCGGAGATAATCTGCTGTCCACCGGCCTGATTCGCATCCATGTGGAGATAATCCATATGTCTGGATAAATAGGTTTCTATGGGGTGACGGTAATAAGTCTGGATTCTGAATATGCCCTCATCTGTAATTTTAGATTGTAGATTTTCGATTTTAGATTGTTGTTCACAGCTTGCTGTTTTTTCATTTCTTCTTGGCAACGGGGTCTAGGGGCTTTGCCTATAATATGAAATAAGGGGTCTTTGTTTACAAAATGAGATAAAGGGGCTAGGTTTGCTGGCTGTCATGAACAGCCAGCACAAAGCAATTGTTACCAACCCTAGACCCTAGTCCCTAGACCCTAGCCCCAAACATATAAAATCGTTATTTGAACACCATTCCACTGAACACTTACTGATGACGGAAACACTGAAATACAGCGTGGGGGTTTTGGCGGGCGAGACCATGAGAGTCATCGTCAAGGGAAAGGAACAGGACATCAGAGCGCTTTGGCTCGACGGGAATGCGGTGAAGTTCATTGACCAGAAGATCCTGCCGCACAGGTTCGAGATAACCAGCGCGGGCACGGTCGAAGAGGTTGCCGGATTCATCGAGGACATGACCGTGAGAGGAGCGCCCAGCATAGGCGCGGCCGGAGCCTTCGGAATGGCCATCGCCCAGATCACTGGAGCGGATATCCATGAATCCGCGGAGCGCCTTAGGCGGACCAGGCCGACCGCGTTCGACCTGTTCTATGCCATCGACAAGATGATTGCCGCATCCTCCGAGGGCCGGGATGTAGTCCGGGCGGCGCAGGATTATGCGGATTCCGTCGCAGAGAAATGCAGGATGATCGGCGAGCACGGGAATGATCTGATAAAAAGCGGGGACAGGATACTCACGCATTGCAACGCCGGGGCGCTGGCCACTGTGGACCACGGCACGGCGCTCGCGCCGATAAGGGCAGCCCACCGTTCGGCCAAGAAGATTCATGTATTCGCTGACGAGACCAGGCCGAGGATCCAGGGCGCGCTCACTTCCTGGGAGCTGCTCCAGGAGGGGATTCCGCATGACTTCATACCAGACAATGCGGCGGGGCATCTCATGCAAAGGGGCGAGGTTGACATGGTCATCGTAGGAGCAGATAGAATTGCGTCCAACGGAGATTTCGCGAACAAGATCGGCACCTACGAAAAGGCAGTGCTGGCCAAGGAGAACGGGATTCCGTTTTACACGGCTGCACCCGTCACCACCTTCGACTTCTCGATCGAAAGCGGGGCAGACATCCCCATCGAGGAGAGGCATCAGGACGAGGTGAGGTTCGTCGGGAAAGAACGTGTTTGCCCGGAGGGGGCTTCCGCCCGCAACCCGGCTTTTGACATGACGCCTGCCAGATATCTCACGGGAATCATCACCGAAAGGGGAGTTTTCAAACCCGGGGAATTGAAGCGGGACAAACTGCAATAGTTTTTTAATCAACCAAGTTTTGCGGTCAACCATGAGGCTAGTGACCACCTGGTTCGGCTCGTTCATAACCGATGATGACGGCAATGTGACCGAGAAGCGGCTTTTCCCGCCCGACCCCGCGGAAATCGCGAAGCGGCTGAATGCGATGGAGCGCGGGGATGTCCTTCCCGAGGAGGGGGAGATTGCCGCAGGAAAGGCTGTTTCCGTAAGGGAGAGACGGCTCTCGGTTTTTGGAATCATTGAGGAGTTCCAGCAGCCGGACATCCGGCCGGAGGAACATGGATTTGGCAACGAAATCCTGGGCATGGCGATGCTGTGCAGGGGCCGCGACAAGGTCAGGACAAAGTCTTCTCCGGACGAACAGATAGTCCAGGCTATAAGGACCATTGATGATCTGGGTGGCATAATCAACCTCATGTCTGAGCGTCTGCATGAATGGCACGGACTCAATTTTCCGGAACTTGACAAGCTCGTCCCGGAAGAGAAGTATGTCCGGCTCATTGCGGATTTCGGAGGCAGGGCGGCAATCCTCGAATCCGGGAAGGTCAAGTATGGCGATTCCATCGGCGGCGAGGTCTCCGAGGCGGACATCCTGGCGATGAAGTCACTGGCAAATGCACTGATTGCTACAGCCCAGAAGAAGCGCGAGATGGAAAGGTACATAGAACTCAGGATGAAGGAAATCGCCCCGAACACTTCCCATCTCGCAGGTCCGCTCATCGGAGCAAGGCTCATCTCGCTCACGGGCGGGCTGGACAGGTTGTCCAGGGTCCCGGCCAGCACGATACAGCTTCTTGGCGCGGAGAAGGCGCTGTTCAAGCACATAAAGGACCATGCCAAGCCGCCGAAACACGGCGTGATATTCCAGCACCCGCTCATCCACAGGGCGCCGCCATGGCAGAGGGGCAAGATCGCCAGAGCGTTCGCTGCCAAGCTGAGCATCGCGGTGAAGATGGACAGGTACGGCCATGATTTCATCGGGCCGAAGCTTCAGGCTGACCTTGACAGGCGGGTGGAGGACATCAGGAAGAGACATCCGAAACCAAATCGAAAGAATTCGCGGCGAAGGTAGATTTCCCCGCCGGCAATGCCCCAAAACCTTTTTATCCGGCACACCCTAAAGGTCATTGATGAAAATCGAGGAAGAAGTGCTGGCAAAGCTGAAGCCCGATGCGGAGGACGAAGCCCGAATAAACCATATCATTGACCTTCTGGTCAAGAAGATCATGGGCACGAAGGCCGCCGCGGGCAAGGACATCCAACCTTACCTGGTCGGGTCCATAGCCAAGGGCACACATCTCAGGGACCCGGATGCGGATATTTTCCTGCTATTCAGCCCGGACGTGCCCAGAGAGGAGCTTGAGTCAGTCGGGCTGGCGATAGGCAAGGAAGCCATAACCGGCAGGGAGCATTACGCGGAACATCCTTACATCAAGGGCGAGTTCATGGGCCTGAGGGCGGACATCGTTCCCGCTTACAGGATAACGGATTCCAGCCAGAAGATGACCGCGGTCGACCGCACCCCCTTCCACACCGAGTATGTCAAAACTCACCTTGCCCCCGGGCTGAGGGACGACGTCAGGCTGCTCAAGGCGTTCATGAAGGGCATCGGCACTTACGGCGCAGACGCCAAGACCATGGGATTCTCGGGTTATCTCTGCGAGTTGCTGGTCATTAAGTTCGGCGGGTTCAGGAAACTGCTGGAGGGCACGTCTGTCTGGAGGCAGGGACTGCGCATGGAACTGGGGCCTGGCACCGATAGGAAATTCGATTCGCCGCTAACGTTCATCGACCCGGTTGACCCGGCAAGGAATGTCGCTTCCGCAGTGTCGCCTGACAATCTCGCCGCTTTCATCGCCGCGGCCAGAGCTTACCTGGTTGCTCCAAAACTGGAATTCTTCTTTCCGAAGCCCCTCAAGCCCCTGGCAATGAAGGATATCAAAGCCAGGATTGCCGAAAGGGGCGCAACGGTCATCATGACCATGCCCATGCCGGACCTAATCGATGACATCCTGTACCCACAGCTGCGCAAGTTCGAGAGGAACGCGATGCAGGCCCTTGAGTCAGCCGGCTTCAGGGGAATAGATTCATCCAGCCATGTCTCGGACGGGACGATGGCGATAATTTTGGGGCTGGAATCCTCGAAACTTCCTAAGGCATCTCTCCACAGGGGGCCGCCGGTTTCGGTTGCCGATAATTCTGCCAGCTTCCTGGAGAAATGGGGAGCCAGCCCGGACGCGGCTTCGGGTCTCTTCATCAGGGACGGGTGCTGGCATGTGTACATGAAGAGGAAATACACCGACGCAGCCCAATACCTGACTGATGCCCTCCAGAACATCGATGCCGGCAAGGACCTCAACAGCCTGAAGGACAGGGTTAAAATATCTGACTCGGTGCCGAACAATGACGCAATCAAGAACGCGATTTCCGCCCATCTTGACAGGCGCATGCCCTGGGAAAGGGACTAAGCCAGGGTAAATGAATACCCCGCATGCGAATTGCCGTTTATGTCTGTGGCCGTGATTGTGAATGTATTGAATTTGGAGACATCGGTAAAGCTGAATTCGAATATCTGATTTCCGGGAGTGGACATGGGCTGAGGCGCTTCGGAACCGCGCGCGACCGTGACTGTACTCGCGTCTACCCCCACATTGTCTGTCACCTGCGCCCTGACTATCATCCGGGTTGAATTTTTCATGACGGCTTCGAGGCCGCCGCCCAATGCCGATGCCGTGACATTGTCCCAGGTCAGGCCGCCGTCCCAGCTCACACGCACCTCGCGTATCTCCGGGGAGGCAAAATCATTGAACGGGGGGTTGCACAGCACCACCCACACGGTCAGGAACACGAGGAAGTACGTGGACAGGGCTCCTGCCCAGTGGGTCCATTTGAACTGCGTGACATCGATGTTGACCTTTGGGATGAGCACCCAGAGCAGCGACATCCCACCGAGCCCGGTGAGGAATCCGCCTGCAACGCCGCCGACCGGGAAAACGAACATTGCGACTATGCCCATGGGTATCGAGAACAGCGCCGCGATTATGGTGGCCTTGGAGACGCCTACTTCCGTCTTAACATATTCCAGCCTGTCGAATACGGGAGGCTTGTACTCCCGCTCCTCCTTCTTCTCTTCCTGTCGCTTCCTTTTCTTGGCCATCGGATTCAAGCCTAATATGTCGGTTTATTAATATGTTCTTGTCCCGAAATCCCCGTAAACTACCAGCCCCTAAAGTGGCTGACGTTTGTTGCCGGGGCTGGAGGTTTACCATAGGGCAGTTATATGCCNNATCGAAGCTGGATGGCTTCGATTTATTATGATTGCATGAGTACGGCATGCAACGGCATTTCACGTTAGTGTTCATGCCGATTCATCTCAGCCCTGAAGGACTGAGGGTTCTCGGCATATTACATGAAAATTCATCGCTGGCATTTGATGAACGTTTGACGGTGTAATAGATGAAAAATGAAAATATAGAAAAATTAGAAAAGGGAGGGGCCCGAAGGCCCCTCATTTCTTAGTTGTTACGGCTCTACCAGTTCGCCTTCCTTCTTCTCGGTTGCGGGGGCTTCAGGCTGTTCGAAGGGCTCTTCGTCCTCGAACTCGAAGTCCTCGTCCTCATCGTACGGCTCGCCCTTGAACATGTTGTACACGAACAAGAGTATTGCCAGCACGATGATGAAGAACAGGAACAGCGCGAGTGCCTTGAGGCCTGCGTCGAACCAGTTCAGCTCCACCGGGTTGTAGGAGTCGCCGGGCTGTGAGCTTTGGACCGAGATTGTTCTTGTGAAGCTCAGTCTGTCATTGCTGTCCGGGCCACGTCCTGTCACTACGACATTGAATGAGTATGGCTTTCCGTTGACCATGTCCTTGTCTGCGAACATGTCGAAAGTCACATCAAACGATGCGCCGGGTGCGAGGTCGAGTATGTGTATCAGGGTTATCTTCGCGCCGGGGTCGGAGAACACGCCGTCAGCATACAGGTTGATCTCGACGATCTCCTTTATGTTGTCAACGTCCAGTGACTCCATCGTGTAGAACATCTCGGACGGGAAGTCATTGTTCAGCTCAACATCCCCGCCATAGCCCCAATTCTCGAATACAGTGTTCCAGTCGAATTGGTCCTTGAACTCCTCTTCGAAGTCCCAGTCGTATTCCTGGGTGTCGTCTCTGGGCATCTCGACCCATACGTCCCTGAGAGTCTCGTCGCCCTGGTTCTGAACTGTCAGAACCAGGTTGAATGTTTGGCCGGGTACGATCTCATCGTCGCCGGTGAAGGCTGTGATGAATATCTCGGGTCCGTATCCTGAGTAGTCGATGACCGCGCCCTGCCTGTAGTCGATGACCACAGTGACGACCTCAAGTGTCGCCTCGATGACTGCGGTTATCTGCAGTTGGAACGGGTATCTGTCCGGTGTCATGTTCGGGTCCGTGTCAACGACGAAGCTGACGACCAGGTTGCCTCCTGCGGCCCAAGCCGTCGCATATGGCATTGACGGGTTCGCGTTGCTTGCGTCCACCCACGGGTTCCTCATGTTGATCACGGGGTTGTACCAGGGTGTGCCTGTGAAGTTGGCTCTGACTGTCGCGTCGATGAATGCGTACATCTCATCGTTCACGATTGTCACGGTGATGGTCTCGGCCTTGAGCGCGCCCTTGTCGCCCGCATTGCCTGCTGCAACTCCTGCAGCGGGTATGTGGCAGGCGATGACACTGTCGACGACTTCGATGGAGAATATCGCGGTAAGGTCGTTAAGACCGTTGACCACGCCGTCTCCGCCGTTTATCTCGAAGAAGCCGGATGCCTCGCCGAGAGAGCTGTCGTTGAAGAAGTAGCCGTCATAGGACAGGGGCAGCCTGTGCACGCCTATCGGTATGTTGGCAGCCACGTACATCTCGATGGTCAGGGTCACGGTTGCGCTGACGTTTATCTGCGCAAACGTCTGGCTGATAGTATCATACTCAGGCACAGGACCAGCAGCATTAACATTTTGCCAGAAGAAGCGAGGGTTACGAAAAAAGTCCCAACCGGCTCCGGGTGTTACCGGAACTGTCAGGAATCCTGAACCCGGTGCGACGCCGAACTGCACGTTGTACAGCGGTGTGTTTCCGTTGTTCCGGATTGTCACGTTTACCCTTATTACCTCGTCGGTGTAGGTGCTCTGCTCGATGGTCGGCACGCCGTATATGGCTTCGTAGTCGACCTGTCTTGTGTCATTGAGTATCACGACTGAACTGGCAACGCACTGGAACGGGGACCATGTAACTGGGTCTCCGGCTGGCTGACCCGGTGTGTAGGGGTCTGTGTCCTTGAACGAGAAGTCCACTTCCCAGTTTACCGGGAAAGGCGTCTCTGTGATTGCCAGGCCGCTGTCGGCCCTAGTGTAGCGTACAGTGGCTTGGCCTGTGTAAACTCCGGGGGGTGTCTGCGGGGCTATCTCTGACCTGTAGGAAAGCTCAGCTGTCCCTGCATTCGGTACGCCGTTTGGCAGCGTGCAGTAGTTCAGGTTGTTCGTGAACTTTATCTTGCCTCCGACCGGGGGCGTGATCGTGCAGTTCACATTGGTAATTGCCGAACTGGGGTCGTAGTTGTTGAGTGTCAGCTGTGTCTTGGTGAATGTGTCTCCCGCTTCGAAGCGAATATCGTCAGTTCCGCCTGTGGTCTCCCTCAGGATTGGCAGCACGCCGAACGGGCTGTCGTTGGCGGTTGTGTTGTCATCGAAGGCCGAGCTCAGGTAGATGTACACCTTGAACTCCACAGTATAGACAGCAGACAGTGGGCGTGGCGGCGGTCCCGCTGTGCCTGTTCCCAACCTGTATGTCAGTCTCAGATTGAAATAGTTGTCTGCGCTGTAACCGAGGCCAGATGTCTTCAGGATGTCAAAATTCCATCCCCAGACGTGTGTGGTTCCATTGTTGTAGTTAGGTGCTGCACCAGAAGCTGGGGGATTCCAGACAGGTCCGCCCGGAATGTCGTTGGTGCGAACAAGGTCGTTGTCATTGACATCGAATATCTCGTCATCCCAACCAGTAGGCGTAATGTTCAGATAGACATTCGAGACATTGTTACTCAGTGTGTACCAGCTGTTCAGAAGGGCCAATGTAACATTGAATGTGTTGGCTGTTGCGGTCCAATCTGGATCGGGGTCGTTGGCTTCGCCGAGCAGGTAATAGCTGTTATCAGCGGGATCTATGTCATAGGTAAGTTCTTGGTACATTGTGGCATCATTGAAATCCACTGAAAAACGGTCGCCTAGCCCTGTGAGCTGAGTGTCCGCAACTACTGCTGGCGCCGTAATGGCTACCAGCCCGCTCATCATCATCATTCCCACCAAAAGAAGGCTTGCTTCCTTCCTCCAAGTTTTCATATTTTTTCCTCCTTGTTTGTTCTTCCTTACTTGTTTCTTTCTCTTTTTTTCTTATTTATTTTAGTTAGGTCAAAGAATATTGCGGTATTATATAAAGGTTATGTTCGATTGTAAATATAATAATCAACCATATAATAATCCCGGTTGTGATTTAATGCATATGAAATGGTTAGGGAATTAACAATAAAATAATTAATGCTCTGAAAAATAAAATAAAGTGTAAATTGGTTATTAAATATATAAAGAGAAATAAAATGATAAAATTCAATGATAAATGAAAAGGGTTATGAATCGCCCGGGGTTTCCCGAGCCATGAATCCGGAAAGAACCCGACCTATTCTAATCATGGGAGACAGGGGGGAGAAACACCTTGTCCTTCCCGGGAATGGCATGAAGCAGGTTTCAGGCCTGGGTGTGGTGGACACGGACAGGCTGGCGCTGCTTCCGGCTGGCTCGAGGACCGAGATTGCCGGAAAGGAGTTTCTGATACTGGGGGCAACCCTGCCCGACCTGCTGGAGTGCCTGAAGCGCGGAGCCCAGATAATCCTGCCCAAGGACTCGGCCCAGATAGTCATGGCCTGCGGAATCGGGCCGGGGGCGCGCGTGCTGGAGGTTGGGACAGGCAGCGGTGCGCTGACCATCGCGTTGGCTTATTTCGTGGGCTCGGAGGGAAAGGTGGTGAGCTACGAATCGAACCCGAAGCACGCCAGGCTGGCCCGGAGCAACATTTCTCTCGCTGGAATGGATGGCCGGGTGGAAATAAGGGAGGCGAATGCTGGAACCTGCGCAGACACAGATGAATACGATTCCCTGGTCATGGACATGCCTGACCCCTGGAACATACTGGATGCGGTGATCGGAGCCCTGAAAATCGGCGGCTTCGTCTGCGCTTATGTACCGACCATGAACCAGGCTGAAACAGTCATCAAGGCGATGCGCACAGGGGGATTGGCCGGAACGCATGTGCTCGAGACCATCCAGAGGGAACTGGTGGTCGGGGAGGGCGGCACAAGGCCAAGCTTCGACATGCTCGGGCACACCGGATACCTCTGCTTTGGCAGAAAAATATAGAGCTGGAACTTGTTTGTCATCAATTTGTAAGGGGCTGGGGGCTGAGTTATTGTTTGATTGCAGGGGTCTGGGGGCTATGCTTACAAAATGGTATAAAGGGGC
>DAJR01000009.1:25054-76925 GCA_002496385.1 Methanomassiliicoccales archaeon UBA147
CTAGACCCTAGACCCTAGACCCTAGTCCCCAGACCCTCTTTGAATTTCACATAATCCCGATACGACAATATCAGATTCTTCGCCGCGTCTGTTTCGTTGAGGCGCCGCACGGATGCGCAGGAAGGGGCATCGTGCAGGACCTCCGGCGGTTCGTTGACAACAGTCTCCAGGGCTTTCGCGAATGCGTCCAGCGTGGATTTTGACTCTGTTTCGGTCGGCTCTATCATGATCGCCTCTTCGACCAGGTGGGGGAAATACACTGTCGGCGGGTGGAAGCCGTGGTCTATCAGCCTCTTGGCGACATCCAGGGTCTTCACGCCTTTCCGCTTCAGGATGGCTCCGGATGCCACGAACTCATGCTTCCGCAGTCCCGGATATGGCACTTCCAGGAATTTTTCTACACTGTTCCTCAGATAGTTGGAATTGAGCACTGCCCTCTCTGTGGCTTCGGTGAGCCCGTCCGCGCCTTCCGAAAGAATGTAGGTATAAGCCCTCAGGAGCACGCCCCAGTTCCCGTGGAACCCGTGCACTTTTCCGATAGACTTCGGGCGGTCGTAATCCATGTAATAAGCTTCGCCTTTCTTGGCAGCCAGAGGTATCGGGAGGAACTCATCGAGCTTCTTGACCACGCCTACAGGTCCGGCTCCCGGCCCTCCGCCCCCGTGCGGCGTCGAGAACGTCTTGTGAAGGTTCAGGTGTACGATGTCGAACCCCATCTTCCCGGGCGAGGTCTTGCCCATGATGGCGTTCATGTTGGCGCCGTCATAGTAGAGAAGGCCCCCTGCCCCGTGGACAGTCTTGGCTATCTCCCGAACATCCGATTCGAATATTCCCAGAGTGTTGGGGTTGGTCAGCATGAAAGCGGCGGTTCTGTCGGAAACCGCGGATGCCAGTGCGTCAAGGTCCACCTTTCCGTCTTTCGAGGGGATCGTCAGTATGTCGAATCCTGCCATCGCGGCGCTTGCGGGATTGGTGCCGTGAGACGTGTCGGGAAGCACCACCTGGTCCCTCTTCTCGCCGTTGCTCTCGTGGAACGCTCTGGCAATCAGCATCCCGGTGAATTCGCCGTGGGCGCCCGCAGCCGGCTGAAGGCTCACCGAATGCATCCCGGTTATGGAGGCGAGCATCGCCTGGAGTTCGTGCATTATCTGAAGCGTGCCCTGTGCCTGTGAATCGGGCTGGTGCGGGTGAAGCATGCAGGACTGGGGGTCGGAGGCCAGCTCGTCATTTATCTTGGGATTGTACTTCATCGTGCATGAGCCCAGCGGGTAGAATCCCGAATCCACGCCGAAATTCATTTGAGAAAGAACTGTAAAATGCTTCACAAGGTCCCTCTCGCAGAGCCTGGGGATGTTGGGTGGTATTTTCCTGGCAATCTCGGCAGATAAATATTCATTGATATTTATATTATTTATAATATCATCCCTGAACTCGTCGTATATCAGGGGCACGTCGTGCCTTGCCTGCCTGTAGCTCATTTCAAGGCCTCCTTCAGCGCGTCGGAATAATTGCGTATGTCCCCGTCCGTGGTCCTGTCCGTCACCGCCACAAGCAGGCGGTTGTCCATCCCGTCAAGCGCCATCTCCACGCCGGGGAGGACCCCATTTTCAGACATCCTGTCAATCAATTTGGCAGAGGGAATCGGAAATTCCGCGATGAATTCGTTGAAATACGGGCCCGTGAACACCGGAGCTTTGCAGCCCTTGACCGCACTGATGGCGGAGGCGAGCTCCCGTGATTTTTTCATGGCGTAAAGAGCTGTTTCCCTCAGGCCGGAGCCGCCCTTCAGCGCTAGATAGCTGGCTGCCGCGACCGTCGTCAGCGCTTCATTCGAACAGATGTTGGATGTCGCCTTCTCCCTGCGGATGTGCTGCTCCCTGGTCTGGAGGGTCATGCAGAATGCCATCCTGCCCTCGATGTCAGTGGTGAGGCCGATCACCCTGCCGGGCATTTTTCTGACATGGGCTTTCCTGCAGCCCATTATCCCGAGCATCGGCCCGCCGAAATTCGGAAAATTGCCGAACATCTGGCCTTCGGCGACCATTATGTCCGCGCCGTAATCCCCGGGCGGCCTAGCGACTGCGAGAGAGAGGGCGTTCACGCCTGCGACGAGTATCCTGTCACCCAGCGCCAGGCGGACCTCGTCCATCCCGGCCTCCATTACCCCCAGGCAGTTCGGGGTTTCGACCAGCGCGCCGAAAACATCATCGCCCAGCTTGGACCGGAAATCCGCCAGGTCGGCCTGGCCGGTCACCCTGTCGTATGCGTATTTCCGGAGAACGATGCCCGCGCCCTTGGTGTAGTTCCTGAGCACGGACCACCTGGGCCATGAGATCGTCTCGGGAACCAGGAAGACCTTGCCGGGCTTCAGCCGGGCAGCCATGAGCGCGGCCTCCCCCAGGCCCGTGGCGTAATCGTACAGAGAATTGTTCACGACGTCCATGCCAGTGAGTTCGCACATCATGCTCTGGTACTCGAAGAGCACCTGAAGCAATCCTTGGCTTGTTTCCGGCTGATAGGGGGTGTAGGATGTCAGGAACTCAGAGCGGCCAGCTATGGATTTGACTGCTGAAGGAACATAGAAATCGTATGCGCCGCCCCCCAGGAAGCTGGACATCCGCCCTGCGGGCCGGTTCCTGGCCAGTAGATTTTCGATTCTTGCTCTCACCTCTTGCTCGCATAAACCACCCTTCAAACCGGAAATTCCAGCCCGCACTGGCCCGGGGATGTCCCCGAATAATTCGTCCATGGAGCCCATGCCCAAAGCAGCCAACATTTCTTCCGTGTCCCTGTCCTGCGCCATTTCAAACCACCGGCGCCCACATCTGCATTCTGACCATAAGGGTTTCGATTCGGTGCCGGCCGCCAACAGGCTTTTTCCTTCATTTTTATATGCAACAAATTAGACATTATTAAATATAGTTTCACTAATCTCGGTCTATCAAACATTAGAAAAGCCCTATCAGACTTAAAAAGGCCGTTTGAGAAGAGAGGATGTGAAGTTATGAGTCAAGCCGGTATCTCGATATCTGGTAATGAGTCATGGAAGAGAACGCTCGCCATATTCGTTGTGGCGATTATGGTCATGATGGTGGCCGCACCCATGGTTTCCGTCGCACAGGCACCTGCCGAAGCGCCTGCTGCCGACGTCCCTGAACCGGGTATCAATATACCGCCAATCAACACGGTCTGGGCACCCGACCTCACCGACTTCGTGCCTGAGAAGCCCCAAGCGACGCAGCAGCCTGCGCCGGAAATCGCATGCGAGTCTGAACCCCCATCAGGACGCGAGAGGCGGGCAGAGCAGGGGATAGGTTCAAGGCCATCGGGAAACCAGGGTTCGGGCAGCCGAGTTTGGATGACGGATGAGGACGGCCGGCTCGTGCAGGCGCATTCCGAGCGCGACGGTTCCAAGCTTGCGTCCGGCACGGCCGAGGTTTCAACCTATCTGCCATACGGGACCAACTGGTTCGACGACTTCGAATCCGGCTGGGGAAATTGGACGGCCGACGTAATCCAGATGAGCACCACTGTCCCGACCGAATGGGAGATAGGGAATCCCAGTGGCTGGGGGCCGGGAACGGCTTACAGCGGCTCGAACTGCGCAGGAACGAACATAGACGATTGGTATTACCCGTACGACGCGGACATCACGCTGACCAGCCCGCTCGTGCAGCTCCAGGCCGGCCCGCAGATACTTTCATTCTATACATGGTACAACATGCGGCAAGGATGCGGATGGTCCTGGCTTTACCCGGACGGCGGTTTCGTCGAGATAAGCGACGGCGGGCCGTGGCAGCAGATATTCCCCATGGGCTGGTACCCTGTCGAGAACGGCCAGTTCGGCGGATATTATACTGACGGCTTCGGCGGACACAGCGACGGCTGGGAGAATTATGAATTTGATCTGAGCGCGTGGTCTGGAGATGTTGTCCAAGTCAGGTTCCACTTCGCCACCTCAAGCTGCCAGCAGTGGTACACCGGCTGGTACATCGATGACGTTTACTTCGGCGTCCCGCCCCCATTCCGGGTCGAGTTGGAATCGGGTGTGGAACAGGATTACGGATTCCCGGACGATTACGTGATGTACCCGTTCTTGGTGACCAACACCGGGCTGAACGATGACACTTACGACCTGGGACAGGCCAACCACATCCTGCCGTGGACAGTGGCGTTCCTTGACTCGGGGATGAACATGATATCCGCTGTCGGTCCCCTGTCCTATGGCGAGAGTGACTTCTTCTGGGCTGCGGTACACATCTCTCCGGGCGCGTTGCCCGGAGAGTTCGACAATCCGGACATATTCGTCATCTCCCAGGCTGACGTGAACGTCTGGGACTCGGCGCCGATACAGACGCAGGTCCCGAACGAGCTGGACTGGCTCGATGACTTCGAGAGCGGTCCGGGCGCATGGATGGCGGATGTCATCGAGATGAGCACCGATGCCCCGACAGAATGGGAGATAGGAGATCCCGATGGCTGGGGGCCGGTAACTGCCTTCAGCGGCACCCAATGCGCCGGGACGAACATAGACGATGATTATTACCCCTATAACGCAGACATCACGCTGACCAGCCCCTATGCCCAGCTTGCTTCCAGCGCCAGCATATTGTCGTTCTATACCTGGTATGATATCCATTACGGCTGTGGCTGGGGCCCGGACGGAGGCTTCGTCGAGATAAGCGACGGCACCGGCTGGGAGCAAATTTACCCGAACGGCGGATATCCCATCCAGTACGGCTACTTCGGCGGCTACAACACGGACGGCTTCGCCGGCTCCAGCTCCGGTTGGGAGTATTATGAATTTGACTTGAGCGCGTGGTCCGGGGATGTCATCCAGATACGGTTCCATTTCGCAACCGAAAGCTGCGCGGAATATCCTGGCTGGTACGTGGACGACGTCGGCATCTCCGCACCCACATACTATTTAGACCTGAGTTCTACCTCAAAAGGTTATTATGGTCACCCCGGGGATGACGTCTATTGCGGGTTCACTCTGACAAACAAGGGCACGAACGACGACACCTACGATCTAGCGGACGCAAACCTCATGCCCTGGGCCCTGGCGCTCTACGACACGGCGATGAACCCGATTAACACGATAGGCCCGCTGTCCACCATGGAGAGCTTCGACTTCTGGGCCGTGGCGAGCATTCCGGGCGGCGCATCCGAGGGCGAGTACGACAGGATAGATGTCTTTGCGACATCGCAGGGAGATGGTTCTATCATAGATACGGCACAGGTCCGTGTCCAGGCCCTTTACACGATGGACTGGTTCGAGGATTTCGAGTCAGGCTGGGGCGCGTGGACTGCCGAGGTCATCCGGATGAGCACCGACGCCCCGACCGAGTGGGAGTTCGGGGACCCCGATGGCTTTGGACCGGGAATTGCTTACAGCGACTGGAACTGCGCCGGAACCAACATTGACGACTGGTACTATCCATATAATGCGGACATCACGCTGACCAGCCCGCTCGTGGAGCTCGGCACAGGCCAGCACTTCCTTGCCTTTGAGACCTGGTACGACATGCGGCAAGGATGCGGATGGAGATGGAATTACCCGGACGGCGGCTTCGTCGAGCTTAACGATGGGAGTGGCTGGGCACAGATATACCCCATGGGCGGGTACCCTGTCCAGGATGGCGAGTTCGGCGGGTATAACACGGATGGTTTCGGCGGCTCCAGCTCGGGCTGGGAGCATTACACGTTCGACCTGAGCGCGTATGCGGACGAGGTCGTCCAGATCCGGTTCCACTTCGCCACCTCAAGCTGCCAGGCGCACGCCGGTTGGTACGTGGACGATGTCGAAATATACTACCAGCCGCCCTATGCCCTGGATTGGTTCGAGGACTTCGAGTCGGGCTGGGACCTATGGACAACCGAGGTAATCCGGATGAGTTCCAACGCGCCGACCGAGTGGGAGATAGGAGACCCCAATGGCTGGGGGCCGGGTGGGGCTTACAGCGGCTCACAATGCGCCGGGACGAACATCGAGGACGTGTATTATCCCTATTACGCGGACATCACCCTTGTCAGCCCCTACATCCAGCTTGCCCCGGTCGGCAACATCCTGACGTTCCAGACATGGTACTCCATGCGCGTCGGATGCGGATGGTACCCGGACGGCGGATTCGTCGAGATAAGCGACGGCGGGCCCTGGCAGCAGATATACCCGATTGGCGGTTATCCTGTCCAGGACGGCTACTTCGGCGGGTATAACACGGATGGTTTCGGCGGCAACAGCTTTGGCTGGGAGCATTACACATTCGAACTGAGCGCGTGGGCCGGGGACGTTGTCCAGATCCGGTTCCACTTCGCAACCGAAAGCTGCCAGGCGTACGAAGGCTGGTACTTGGACGACGTGGAGATATTCTCGCCACCTTACTGGTGCGACCTTGTGCCCGATATGCAGATGAACGCGGCAGTGCCCGGTTCGGAGGCCATCCACACGATGACAATCCTCAACCAAGGCTACAATGATGACACATACGACCTCTCCTTCGCGGGAAATACATGGGCCACGGCCATCCGCAACATCGCGGATACCATGGACATCAATTCGATATCTGTTCCAGCCGGAGGAAGCGCTGACTTCCTGGTCAAGGTGAGCGTGCCGGGCGCCGCCGCCATGGGTGACGCAGACAGCGTCGACGTGACCGCGACATCCCAGAACGACGGTTCCGTCTATGACACTGCGCATGCCCAGAGCATGGCCGGCATCGTGGCGCCGTTCTTCGATGACTTCGAGGTCTCCGATCCTTACATCACGGACGATGACAACATGAATCCCGGAACCCAGTGGGAGTGGGGCGCGCCCGCCTTCGGGCCAGGCGCGGCATATTCGGGCAGCAACTGCTGGGGCACGAACATGGCCACCGGCAACTATGTATGGGGCGCTGACTGCTTCCTGTATCTCCCTCCGGTGGATGCCACATCACTAGCCATCGACACTCTCAGCTTCTACCAATGGTACGATATTGGCTATAACTTGGACGACGGAGGCTGGCTCGAGGCGTCAATAGATGGAGGCGCGACCTGGGAACAGATACTGCCCAGCGGCGGTTATCCGTATCAGACTGCTTGGCCGGTGCCGCCGTTGTACACCAGTGTTCCGTGCTATGCCGGGCAATCCGGCGGCTGGGTGTATGCCGAGTTCGACGTGAATGAGTTCACCGGCCACGGGGTCATGTTTAGGCTCAGGTTCTGGTCCGATCCATGGAGCGGGAGTGGCCACCCGGGATGGTACATAGACGACATCTCGATCACTGTGCCCCCGACATACAGGTGCGCCCTGACCCCTGAATCGCAGAACCGATATGGAATACCCGGCGGCCTGAGCGTGACATACATGCTCACGCTGACAAACACCGGCGCAGCCGGCGACACGTACGATTTATCATCTTCTAGCGTGTGGCCTGTGGGATTCTATGACTGGACCGGGATGACGCCGATAACATCGCTTGGACCGATCCAGTTCGGCCACAGCGCGAACTTCATGGTCACCGTGACTGTGCCGGGCGGCGCCTTGCCCGGGGATTTCGACGTCGCAGACCTTGTCGCCACATCGCAGGCTGATGCCATGGTTTCGGACACGGCCCATGTCATGACATACGTGCCATTTGCAACTGACTGGTTCGAGGACTTCGAATCCGGCCAGGGCATTTGGACGACCGAGATCATCCGGATGAGCACCAACGCCCCGACCGAGTGGGAGATAGGAGACCCCAGTGGCTACGGCCCGGGAACTGCCTTCAGCGGCTCACAATGCGCTGGGACGAACATAGACGACTATTATTACCCCTATGACGCGGACATCACCCTTGTGACCCCATTTGTGGAGCTGGGAGCAGGCCCGCAGATACTTTCATTCTATACATGGTATGACATGCACATCGGATGGTGCGATGGGCATCCGGACGGCGGCTTCGTCGAGCTTAACGACGGGAGTGGCTGGGCGCAGATATACCCCATGGGCAGGTACCCTGTCCAGGATGGCAGGTTCGGCGGATACCACACTGACGGCTTCGGAGGCCAAAGCGCCGGCTGGGAGTATTACGAATTCGACCTGAGCGCGTATGCGGACGAGGTCGTCCAGATCCGGTTCCACTTTGCCACAAAAAGCTGCCGGGCGTACGCTGGCTGGTACCTGGACGATGTGTTCATCGGAGCACCGCCGCCGTACAGGTGCGAATTGGCTCCCGAGTTCCAGACTGGCTACGGCTCTCCGGGGAAGTCAGTAAACTACTACATCGACCTGGTCAACACCGGGTGGAGCGACGATACCTTTGACCTTTCCTCTGCCAGTGTCTGGCCCATGACCTTCTGGAGCAGCCCCTATGACATGATAATCAGCGAGCAGTTCGAGGGCGCGTTCCCGCCTGCAGGCTGGACAGTGGAGGATTACAACGACTGGGGCATGCCGCCGGGCGAGCTTGGCTACTGGCATAGCAACGATTACACGGAATATTCCAACGACGCCGGCACCGGCTACTGCGCGGAGGTCAACAGCGATGAGCTCTCGGACGCTTGGACCGGGAGCGGCGGCGTGGATTCTGGGCTGCAAACACCTTTGTTCGACCTCATCGGGTACGCAAGCGCAAGGCTCGAGTTTGACATGTTCTACGAGGACGAGTACACGGACTCGGATGACTATGCGCAAGTATGGATAGGGTATAACGGAGGCATGTCCTGGAATTTGCTTGCTGAGTATGACGCGGATTTCGGCCCCGATTATGCGGAATCCATCAGCCTGTCTTCCTGGGTAGGGGAGAACGATGTATTCATCGAGTTCTATTACTACGACAATGACGAATGGTGCGGCTTGTGGCAGGTGGATAACGTCCATATATATGGTATCCTCGGCGGCATTTCTGTGCCGATAACTGACATATTCGCCGAGACAGGTGACACAGTGAACTTCATTGCGCGGGTCGCAATACCGGGCGGCGCGATGCCCGGCGACTTCGACCTCGCTGACATCACGGCAACCTCGCAGAACGACCCGTTAATATCATACACAGCCCAGATTCAGACCCAGGTTCCCAATGACGTCGATTGGTTCGATGACTTCGAATCCGGCTGGGGCGCGTGGACCACGGAGGTATTACAGATGAGCACCAATGCCCCGACCGAGTGGGAGATAGGAGACCCGAACGGCTGGGGGCCCGGTTCGGCTTACAGCGGCTCACTATGCGCGGGAACGAACATAGACGAAAACTATTACCCGTATGACGCAGACATCACGCTCGTGAGCCCATACATACAACTCACGCCAAGCGACAACATCCTGGCGTTCCAGACCTGGTACGACATGCGCATCGGATGTTCATGGTACCCGGACGGCGGATTCGTCGAACTCAACGACGGCACCGGCTGGGAGCAGATATACCCGATCGGCGGATACCCTGTCCAGGACGGCGAGTTCAGCGGGTATTATACTGACGGCTTCGGCGGCAGCAGCGCGGGCTGGGAATACTACGAGTTCGACCTGAGCGCATATGCTGACGAGGTCGTCCAGATACGGTTCCACTTCGCCACCGAAAGCTGCCAGCAGTACGCTGGGTGGTACGTGGACGATGTTTTCATCGGCTCACCGCCGCCTTACAGATGCGACCTCACGCCCGAATACCAGATGTATTTTGCAGGCCCGGACTGGTATGTAAATTACCTGGTGGAGATTACCAACACAGGCACGAACGACGACACCTACGACCTCTCATTATCTGGCAACACCTGGCCCACAGTGTTCCGCGACCTAGCCGACACCGTTGTTATAACGACGCTGTCCGTGCCGGCATCGAGCAGCTTGGACTTCGTGGTCAAGGTGCACATACCCAGCTGGGCAGTGCCCGGCGATTTCGACCTGGTCGATGTCATTGCAACATCGCAGGCTGACGGCTCGGTGTTCGATGAAGGCCGGATACGCACGGAAGTGACGTGCCCGATATTGCTGGTGGACGACGAGACCTTCACCTATCCGGCGAACTCCGCGAGCTATTACAGGGACGCGCTCGACGCCGGCGGATACATCTACAATTACTGGCAGACCGCGGTCATCGGAAGCCCGACCCTGGCAGCACTGCAATCGCACCAGGTTGTTGTCTGGTTCACGGGCAACTCTTACAACGATTATGATGCGGGCGGCACGCTTACGCCGACTGACAGGACCAACCTTGAAAACTATCTAACCGGTGGCGGCAGGTTCTATTTCTCGAGCAGCATGGCCCTCATGGATGCGACAAATTGGTTTGGCGGCAGTGACAATTGGAGCGGCTGGTATCAGACATGGTTGCACGCGAGCATAGTTTGGAATTTCAACCAAGGCGCCTTTACAATGGCGGGCACGGCCAACGACCCGATAAGCGACTCGCTCGACCTTCAGACCCACACAGGCAATTGTTGCCCCGGCCTCTGGGGCTATAACGCGGCCCTGGCACCAACCGGCAGCGGCATCCCGTTCTACACCCAAACCGCAAACGGCTACACCGTCGGGATGCATGCCGACACCGGCACGTACCGCGTGGTATACACGAGCTTCGACTTCGCGGACGTGAGCGGCACAGATACGCGCACGTATCTGATGCACAGGATAATCAACTGGCTGATGAACACCGACATCACGCCGCCGACAATAATCTCGACCATCCCGGCGAACGGCGCTACAGGCGTTTACCTGAACGCCGACATCGTGGTCACATTCTCGGAGCCAATGCGTTCCACCAACATGGATATGGTCGTCTGCATCCCCGACCCAACAAACTGGACCATGGTGTTGAGCCAGGGCGGGAGGGTCGCCACGTTCAGCCATGCCAATGACTTCGCGCCCGGGACATTGTATGAGTTCACATTCTTCCCCTTTGCGGTGGATCTGCTTGGAAATGGCCTCGTCGCGGGACCGGTCCCGAACCCGTGGACCTTCACGACAGGGTCAACATCTGACACTGACCCGCCCACTATCACACTGACCAGTCCAATTGATGGCGCGACCGGTGTGGCTTACAACGCAGACATCGTGGTCACGTTCAGCGAGGCGATGAACACGGCATCGGTCACGTATTCCTGTTTGCCGAACCCTGGCGGAGCCTGGAACGTCGTGTGGAGCGCCGGAGACACCGTCGCCACATTCAGCCACGTGAACGATTTCAGCGAGGGCATCATATACACCTTCCAGATAACGGGCGGAACTGACATGGCCGGCAACGCAATGGATGTCGGTGCTGTGCCCAACCCGTGGCTATTCACGTCTTTGAACGAGGCACCGACAATAATCAGCACGGTGCCGGCGGACGGCGCAATCGGGGTGGGCCTGAACGCGGACATCGTGATCACGTTCTCGGAGCCAATGGACACGTCATGGGTATCTTGGGGCCTCAACAACGATCCCGGCAACTGGGTGATAACATGGAGCATGGGAAACACCGTGGCCACATTTGCCCACAACCCCTTCGCGCCATATTCGACATATACGTTCTCGGTTAACGTGCGAGACCCGGCCGGCAACTACCTGGTCGCAGGCGCGGTCCCGAACCCATGGACATTCCAGACCGGCTCCACGACGCCGCCGACCATCACCAACATCGTGCCGAACGACGGCGCCACTGGCATCTCCCTGAACTCCAACATCGTCGTATCATGGTCCGAAGGAATGGACACCGGCACAGGAACTGTGGACATTGTCCCGGCACCGCTGGTGGCAGGAACATGGGCATGGTCCGGACTTGGCGACATTGTTTACACCTACACGGGCGCGACCTGGCAGGAGAACACGCTTTACACGCTGACCTTCAACAACTTCCAGGACGACAATGAGGCTGCTGCCGCAAGCGGTGACCTTGACAAGAGTTTCACCACTCTCGGCAACCCGCCATCGATAACGGCGATTGTCCCGAACGACGGCGCGGTCGGAGTAGCGCTGAACTCAGCGGTAACGGTCACCTGGTCCGAGGCAATGGACGCGGCAGTCGGGGCCGTGAATATAGTCCCGGCGCCATTGGTGGCCGGAACATGGGCATGGTCCGGAGCCGGAGACACTATCTACACCTATTCCGGAGCAACATGGGCCGAGAACATGGCTTATACCCTGGACTTCATCAACTTCGCAGATGACCATGGCGTGGCCGCGAACGGCGATCTGACGAAGGCGTTCACCACCGAGGCCATACCGCCCACAATTGTAAGTGCCATGCCGGCGGACGGCGCTACAAGTGTCGCATTGAACGCCAACATGGTCGTGACATTCAGCGAGGCAATGAATACAGGAACTGTCACATACAACTGCAACCCCGGAGTCGCTGGCTGGGCTGTCGTCTGGAGCGCAGGAAACACCGTCGCGACCTACTCACATACCAGCGCGTTCGTCGAGAACACAGCGTACACATTCCAGATATTGGCTGGCCAGGACACCAACGGCGTTGCGCTTGCCGCAGGAGTTGTCCCGAACCCATGGGACTTCACCACGATTGCAATACCCCCCACCATCACAAGCACCCTGCCGGCGGACGGGGCTACCAACGTCCTCCTGGACGCTGACATAGTGGTCACGTTCAGCGAGTCGATGGACCAGGGGACTGTCACCTACCTCTGCACACCGGACCCGGGCGGCTGGGGCGTGGCCTGGAGCATGGGAAACACTGTTGCGACATTCAGCCACAGCGCCTTCACCGACAGCACCGACTACACTTTCGAGATAACGGCCGGAGATGATATACACGGTGTAGCGATGGTTCCGAGCGCAATCCCGAATCCGTGGACTTTCTCCACCCTCGACCTGCTCAGTATCACGGGTGAGGACAAATCAGCAACGATTGTTGCACCCGACCCGCAGGCCGGTGGCGCCAACTATGTCATGCTGAACCTGACATTGGCGGCCTCGGCACACTCAGTCACCCTCAGCTGGCTGAACGTCACCCTCACGGGCACTGCGACAGGAAGTAATGTCACCGATGTCAAGCTATATGAGGATATTGACGGGGACGGTGCATACACATGGGGCGTCGACATTCTGCGGGCGAACGGGACATTCAAGGGCGGGTTCGTAAATTTCACCGGCCTTAACCTCGTGGTCACCAACCCAACGCCGAAGAAACTGCTGGTCGTATATGACATAGACACAGACGCCACAATCGGTGCGACTATCGGAGCCACTGTGGAGAGGGCTGGAGTCATCGGCCCTGATCAACTGATTCCCTTCGCATCGATAGACTCTACACCGGTTCCGATATTGGCTGACACGACAATCCCGCCGCGTGTGCAATTGACCACGCCTGCCAATGGCGCCACGAACGTTCTGCGGACTGCCAAGGTCAACATCACCTTCTCCGAGGACATGGACGGCGACACCATCAACGCCCTCAACATCACCGTTTCGGGCGGCCTGGTCCCGACCAACTTTGCATTCTTCAACGGCAACAGGACAGTCACGTTCAACGTGGCTTTTGGATACGCAACCACCTACACAATCACCCTGAACGGAAGTGCGATAACTGACCTTGCGGGAAACCCGTTGGACGGTAACGCGAATGGTACTGCTGATACCTGGCCAAAGGACAACTACGTCTGGACCTTCACCACCGAACTCGCTCCTGACGCCACGCCGCCTGTCTCAGAGGCGGCAGACCTGCCGAACTACGCCTCGACAACGACAATCACCATTACTTATTCTGTATCGGACCCGGCATTGGCCGGAGCCATTACCAGCGGCGTGAAGGAGACAGAGCTTTGGTACAGGCTGAACGGCGGAACATGGAAGCTGTACGGGACGTTCACTGCGATCACCGTCAGCTTCAACACGAGCATCACCGGCGGCAACGGATTCTATGAGTTCTACACCAGGGCGCGCGATAACGCCAATCTCTATGAGGACGCGCCCGGAACCCCCGATGCGAGCATCACCGTTGACACTGTCCTGCCGACAGCATCATTAACGGCTTTGCCGACCTACACTCTGACAACGTCATTCACCATCACTGCGACCGCGGCTGACCTGACCAGCGGAGTTGACCGCGTGGTCCTCTACTACCGGCTGAACGGCGGGGCCTGGATTGCCTTGCCAGCAGACAGTGCGGCACCCTATGAGTGGACCTTCGACACCGCAACGACCGGAGGCAACGGATTCTACGAGTTCTACGCAATGGTATATGACGAGGCAGGCAACGCGAAGGCGATGCCAGGGTCGATAGCCGAGGCATTCACGACCGTGGATACCATCGCGCCAACTGCAACCGGCACCCCGTCGGGTGCCAACATCACCGTTTCCGCCAATGTCACCGTGACTTTCAGCGAACCCGTGAACAGGACGCTTGCGCAGGCAGCGTTCTCCATATCGCCAAATGTCGCGGGCACATTCGTCTGGAACATTGCCGGAACTGTCATGACCTTCGTGCCTGACGTGCCGTTCGGCTTTGGCGCACAGTACTCGGTTTCCCTCAATGCCACCGGAATAGTCGACCTGGCAGGCAACCACATGGCCGCCGACAAGACATGGACCTTCAGCACTCTTGCCCAACCCGCGGCTGCGACCGGGACGATATCCGGAAGGGTAGTGGACCAGGACGGCATCGGAGTGCCTGGTGCCACTGTCACCATTCAGGGAACATCATTCACAACGACCACCGACGCAAACGGCGGCTACACGTTCACCAACGTGCCGATCGGCAACTACACGATAACCGCCAGCAAGAACGGTTATGACCCTGACTCGGAGGCAATCACAGTGAGCGCCAATGCGAACACCGCAGTGCCGAACCTGACACTCGTCATGGTGGACGAGGGCGGAATCTCCGGCAACATGACCTGGATAGTGCTCGCCCTTGTGATAGCCATGGTCGCCGGGCTCCTGTTGTTCCTGCTCCTCGGCAAGAAGAACAAAGCCAAGCCTGTCGATGAGCATGAGTACGGCCCGGCCGGACAACCTGACCAGCCTGAATACGGCGAACCGCAGGAAGGTGCATACGACCAGCCCCCTCCGCCGCCGAACGACTGATTGCCAATCCGAAAAAAGATATATACTGCTGCGCGCATATCCAGTTTGAGGCCCCCCAGCATCGCTAACGGGGGCTGCGGGCAACAGGGACAGGGCTAAGACATGACAGAGCGAAAGCTGAAAGGAGGCGTCCTCCTCGGATACATGGACTTCATCAGCCGCCAGTGGGGCCGCGAAGGCCTCGATGAGTGCCTTCGGGCAGTGCAGATGAAGCGCGAGGACCTCGAGCCGGACAGATTCTACTCATTGATCCTCGATGAAAAGATCATGAAATGGATCTCCTCCAGGGGGATGGAGTATGTCAAGAAGAGCGGCAATCACACGGTGAAGAACCTGGGAAGCCTGGCATACCTGGTGAGGTTCGTCAATATCAAGCATCTTCTCAAGAGGGCCAAGGACAACTACGCCGACACCTTCAATTTCGGCGAGGTCTCAATAATGTCGGACGAGTTCAGCAAGAGGGCCATCGTCATCATGAAGGACTGCAATTTCATCGCCGAGTCGAGCCTGGCCTGGGAGGGCGCGTTCGAAGGCATGATGGAGGTGACCCGGACCAAGGGCACCGTCAAGATGAACAAATGCCAGGTGAAGGGCGACGAGTACGACGAGTTCCTGCTTGACTGGGAGTGATCTTCTGGAGCTGAGTACCCTTTCACCGGGCGATTATGATGCCATCATCGAGATCTGGCAGAAAGCGAACCTGCGCCACAGCCCGCAGGGGCGGGAGAGCCGCGCCGAAGTAGAGAGGCAGATGCTCCTGGACCCGGAGATGTGGCTCGGCTGTTACATCGAGGGAAAATTGGTCGGCGTGATAGTCGGGAGCTATGATTCGAGGAAGGGCTGGCTCAACAGGCTGGCCGTGACCCCGGAGCACCGGGAGAAGGGGTGCGCCCGCGCCCTAGTGGATGAAATGGAGAAACGGCTGAGGGCCAGGGGACTCAAAATATTCGCGGCCCTGATAGAGTACGGGCACGATGCTTCGCTGGCGCTGTTCAAGAAAGCCGGCTACGAAGTTTACGAAGGCATCACATATGTCAGAAAAAGGGACGAACCGGACATTTAATCCGGCTTCCTTGCCTCGATGAAGGTTATCTCGAGGTCGGTTTCCACGCTGTTGCCGTATGTCTCCCTGAGCCTCTTCTCGAACACTGCGATGTTCCTCTCGAAATCCTTCTCCGGGACAAGGGCGAGCGTGGAGATGTACCTGCGCCTGAACCGGTCGGTGATATCCCGGACCGTCTCGGTTCTTTTGGCGGGCCTCATGATGTGCTGGCGGATGCAGGTGAACCCCTGGTTGCGAAGATGCCACCGAAGCTCCGGCACAGGCATGAACCTGTCCAGGTCTATCTTCACCAGCCCGGGGAAGAACCGGGCGATATGCCGCCTGATGCGGGAGTGGGAGACAGTGGCAATGAGCAATGCGCCGCCCGGTTTGAGTATCCTCCGGGCCTCCGATATCGCCAGAGGTTCATCGTCGACATGCTGGAGCATCAGTATTAGCATCGCCCTGTCGAACGTTCCTCCGGGGACCGGAAGAGAGCAGGCGTCGCCGCGGAACCATGTCCCGGGGCATTTGGCATTGGCCTTTGAAAGCATCCCGGCCGAATAATCGATCCCATAGGCTTCCGCCCCTGAACGGTCGCGGACGCACAGTGAATGGCGTCCTGTGCCGCAACCGATGTCCAGCACTTTCGATTCCGCACGGATGTCGCCCCACCTCATTATCGCTTCGGTCCAGTAATCGTCAGTGGCCGTTTTCCCTCTCATGCTGTCGAAATCCCTGGAGGCCGCGTCGTAATCAGTTTTCCGCTTTGGCTGGTGGCCGGCCATATCCAGCAATTGAAAGTATTCCTGCCTGGCAAAAGAGAGGTCGATGGGCGGCGCCGTGAAGTACCTGGCTTCGGATATCTCGCCTGCGCGGGGCACGGGTCTGCCCGATGCCTTGCATGTGAAGAGCGCGAGATTTCCCGTTATCAGGCGCGCGGTGCCGCAGTCCTTCCATGCGGTCCCTTCGAGGCCCGTCTCTTCAAGAAACTCCCTCCTGGCGGTTTCCAGCGGGGTCTCGTTACCTTCGGCACGCCCGCCCGGAAATTCCCAGGCGCGGGTGCAGTGCCTGACCATGAGGTATTTCCTGCCGGAGAAGGCTATGACTATCGCGCCTTTAAGGTTCATAGGGATTCGATAACCTTGACTATGCTGGCCAGCGTGCTTTCCATGCCATGCGTGGCGTCTATGTCCCTCAGAAGCTTCTTTTTCCTGTAATAATTGATCAGGGGCTCGGTCTGGGCGGTATATGTGTCCAGGCGCTTGCTGACCGTCTTCTCGTTGTCATCGTCCCTCTGGTACAGCTCGCCCCCGCAGGCATCGCACTTCCCCGCGACCTTGGGGGGCCTGGCGGAGAGGTTGAAAACGGCATTGCACTTCCTGCATGTCCTCCTGGACGTCAGCCGGTTCACAAGCTCGCCCATGGGAACGACTAGGTTGATGACCGCGTCCACTTTGCCGAGCTTCTCCATCGCCTCGGCCTGTGCCAGGTTCCGCGGGTACCCGTCCAGGATGTAGCCTTTCTTGCAGTCGGGTTTCTCGATGCGCTCCTTCACGAGGGCGAGTATCAGGTCGTCCGGCCCGAGCTTTCCCGCGTCCATGTAGCTCTTGGCTATCTTTCCGAGCTCCGTGCCTTCTGCCACGGCCTTCCTCAGGAGGTCGCCCGTGCTTATCTGGGGTGTCCCGTACTTCTCCACGAGAAATTGCGCCTGCGTTCCTTTTCCTGCCCCCGGGGGTCCCAACAATATGATTTTCATGATATCACTCTCAACAGAGGTCCTCGAAATGCTTGAGGAACTCATCCTCGACAAGCGTCTTTGTGCTGACAACGCCGTTCACCCTCCGGATATGATTGATTATAATGTTGGCGATATCGTTCGTCGTCTTGGCTACGACCACGACCAGGAAATCGATATCCCCGAGCAGGGGCATCACCTCGCTGACGCCTTTGATCCGCTTGAAGCCTCGAAACGCCTCCATCTCCTTTCCGGGTTCCACGGAAACCAGCACAAAACCTCTTGCCATGCTTACACCGGCACTGACAATGCTATGGATGATAAAAACGTTAGCCTGCGAACTACCAGCCCGTCAATCCCGGCCCCTGACGCAACAGGAGTTCGTGGCTAGTACATCCTGGATCCTGGCTCGATTGTCCCGCCCACGACTGTCCCCGCGCCCACGAAGCAATCCTCGGAGATTATCGTTCCCGGTTCGATGCTGGCATTGACCCCGACCTTCACATTGTCTCCTGTAATGACCCCAAGCTTCCTCAGGCCGGTATCCACCAGCTTGCCCTTCAGGCTCACCCGGATGTCCCTGCCGTCGAGCCGGAGGTTGGCCACCTTTGTGCCCGACCCGAGGTTAGTGTCCCTGCCCAGCACGCTGTCACCGACGTAATTGTGATGGGGGGCTTTGGCTCCGTCCATCAGGATGGAGTTCTTCACCTCTGTGGCATTCCCGACCTTGCACCCGTTGCCTATGAATGTCGATGGCCGGATGTAGCAGTTCGGCCCTATCTCGGTGTCCTGGCCTATGATGACAGGCCCGACGATGTAGGCCCCGTTCAGGATGCGGCTGCCCTTGCCGAGGACCAGGGAGCCCTCGACAGTCGCATTGGGCTGTATGTCGCCTTCCGTTTTCGATTTGAGGCCTTCCATCAGCAGCCTGTTCGCCCTCAGGAGGTCCCAGGGGCGGCCGACATCGACCCACTCACCCTCGAACTTTTGGCAGAGGACGTCCACTTGGGCGGCCATCATGGTGAGGGTGTCTGTTATCTCGTACTCGCCGCGTATGGATTTCTCTGTCTTATCTATCCATGGGAACACATCGGGATTGAAGGCGTAGATTCCTGTGTTGGCCATGTTGCCGGGCGGGTTCTTCGATTTCTCCACCATCCTGCGCAGTTTCCCGTTCTTCTGGTCGAGGATGCCGAACTCCGAGGGATTGTCCACCCCGATGCCGGTGACGACGGTCGATCCGTTCTTCCTGAAATTCGCCAGCACCCCGGATATGGTGGGTTTGGTGATTATCACATCGCCGTTGATGCAGAGGAAAGGTTCGTCAAGCACGAGCCTGGCAGTCCCTATCGCATTTGCAGTGCCGAGAGGTTTCCTCTGGACAACATACGACAACTCCAGGCCAAGATGGGAACCGTCCCCGAGCTCCTGGTCGATGTACCGCCTTCCCGGATTCACAAGGATGGTGATGTCCTTCAGCTTGCAGGACTTCAGGGTCTCGAGCATGTGCTGGATGAGCGGCTTTCCCGCCACCGGCAGAAGCGATTTCGGCATGTTCGCGGTCAATGGCCTCATGCGGGTCCCGTCGCCGGCCGCCAGTATGAACACTTTCAACTCAGCGCCTCCTTTCCGATCTTCATTGCCGTGTCGAGCAGCTTCTTCGCGCCCGCCTCTGTCTCCGCCTCGACCACTATCTTCAGTTTGGGTTCTGTCCCGGAGGGGCGGAACAGTATCCAACCGTCGGAGAAAACAGCGCGGAGGCCGTCGAGGTCCGACGTCTCGGACGGTTTCTGGGAGAGCAGGGCTTTGGCGACCGCGACCATGGTCTTATTGCTCCTTTCTGTCGGCATGTCCAGCCGCTTCCTGATCGTTATGAATTTGGGTATCTCGGCCAACCTTTCGGAGAGAGGTCTTTCTGCCGCGATCTGGACCAGCCTTGCAGCGGCGTAGATACCGTCCGGGCAGTATGATATCTTGGGAAACACCCAGGTCCCGGATGGCTCCCCCCCGAAATCTGCGCCGGCCTCCTTTATCTTTTCCGAGACATAGACATCGCCGACGCGGCATCTTATCACATGCACCTTTCCGACATGCCTGTCCACCGACATGCTGGCATTGACCGGGACGACCACTTTGGACTTCCCTTCCAGCTTGCATAGGAGGGGGAGGAGGGCATCACCGCCCGCGAAGTTCCCCTTCTCGTCGACCGCCACTGCCCTGTCTCCGTCGCCGTCATGGGCTATCCCGATGTCGGCCTGCGATTCGACCACGCACTTGGCCAGAAGTTTCGTGTTCTCCTCGTTCGGCTCTGAGCCCCGGCCGGGGAATGAGCCGTCAGGCTGTGCGTTGAGCGTGATGACCTCGCATCCGAGCTGGCGGAGAAGGTACGGGGTGATGGTGGAGGCGGCGCCGTTCCCGCAGTCCACGACGACCTTGGCCTTGAGCTTCCCTATCTCGCCCGAGATTCTCTGGATGTGCCGGTCCACGGCCCAGTCAATTGACCGGAGGTCGCCGACAGAGTCCCAGGCGGCCTGCGGTATCTTCTCGCCCAGCACCAGGGCTTCGATTGCTTCCATCTGCCCGCTGCCGAACGACGAGCCGTCCGGGTTCCAGAATTTGATGCCGTTGTCCTGGGGGGGATTGTGCGAAGCTGTGATCATTATGCCGGCCTTGAACTCCCTGGCGGCATTTGCCAGCGTGGGCGTCGATACCATTCCAGCGGAATGCGCGTCGCATCCTGCCGAGAGCAAGCCTGAGAAAAGTGCATTGGCAAGGAGCGGGCTCGTTGTCCGGGTGTCCCAACCCACAACGACAGAGTCATACCGGGAGCCGACGGCCTGGCCCACCCGGCTCACGAATTCCGGAGTGATAAGCTCGTTGAAGCGGCCGCGTATTCCCGATGAGCCAAACAATTTCATGCTACTGCCATGACTAGCGGTTTTAATACCTTTTCGGTATGCTCAGCATGCCCAACTGCTGAGCTATGATGCCCATGGCCGTCGATGTTTCGAGGGGGACGTTGGCGCCTGTCAGCTCGGCATGGTGCCCGGCGGCGTCCATCAGTGATTTCGGGAGGCCCTTGCGGCCAAGCCCCATCAATACCAGCAGCCTCTTCTTCGGGTGCTTTGCAGCAGCCTTGGCGGCATCTCCGAGGGAGACGGATTTCCCCTGCGCCGGGTGAGAGGTCGTCGCCACCACCAGACCGGCAGGTTCCAGTTCCCGGGAATTCCCGAAAAGCATGACCCGCCCCTCTTCGTGAAGCTCTTTCAGGTACTGCCCGCCCTTGCCCACATTCGTGTCGGCAAGAACCTTCTTAACAATGACACCCAGGTCTGTCTCTGGGAAATCCAGCAGGCCGAGGTCAAGGCCGTACGCGACGCACAGCGGGGCCGCCCTCGCGACCATCCGCAGATGCACCGGGCCGAGCCCGCCTTCGTGAGTGTCGCACAGGACCAGCATGTGCCTGGGCTTTCCAGCGCGGGGTTTCGCAGGCGCGGCGGAGGCCGGGGTTTCTTTCCCGGTTTTTGCTGTCTTCCCGAGCCTGGAAAAAATCCCGTCGGCCATCTCGTCCTCGCCAAGCCGCTTGAGGCCGGCAGCCAGATTCCGCAGGGTGCCTTCAGCGCCTTCCGAGGAGCCGATGCATTCCACGCCCGCGCGGAACCATTCGAGGGCCATCTCCCTGTGCCCGGCTTTGTGGGCGCCGCCGGCCAGCGTCGCAAGGAGAGCCGCTGTCTCGGCAGGGGAATCCAGGCTCATGGCAGCGGCAGCGACTGTTTCGAGGCTCTGAAGGTCGGAGGATTGGCTGGCAAGGTATCTCAGGCCGTCGATCCTTTCAGGGCCTTTGAGTTTGAGGGCTGTGTCGATGGCCTCCCGAAGGATGCCAATGTCGTCAGACCCTTTTTTCGCAAGCTGCGTGTGCAGGTATCCGGCCAGCTTGACCCGGACAACAGATGGGGGAATGCCAGCCAGAACAGCCATTATTTCCTTCCCGGCGGTGTCACAGTTCTCGACCCAGTATTTGACGACCGGCTTGCAGGACTCTGTCTCATGGCCTTCATTTGCCAACCCGAGGCGCAGAAGCCCGGAGGCATGCCCGCACCCGAGATGGGCAGCGCAACCGGATATCACGCCGGCAAGTGCTTGCCCGTCAGTGAACTTGCCTATCTTCCCGAAAACCGAACCCATCAGGCTTGAGCTGAAAGACGCGCCCTTGCCCTTCCTGCATATCTCGGCCAGCAGCTCGGCCTTCCTCCAGGGCCTGGATTCCCTGTCGGCCAATGAGAGGGAGTCCTCCATCAGCTTACTGGCTTCTGGGGGCGTCAGTCGCGAATCGAGCGATATTGAGATGAGGGCGAGAGAAGCATAATACGGATCCGGCAATGCTCTGGCGGCCCTTGCCAGTTCGGCGGGTGCTCGGCCGCTGCCTGACTTGGACTCCTTGACCAGCGCCCTGTATGCGGAGGGCGCGTGATTCTTGGGCATGGCTGGATGAAGGATGGAGGGCGTATATATGTTTTTACGGCTATGGTTGGCGGGATGCCCGTGCTCCCACAAAAGGATGAAAATAATCGTTCCTCTGTGCAAGAGCAGGGTGTTTGGGGGCACCGAGCTGATGCTGACAAAAGTTTATATCTGATATCTTATTGGCCGCATCAGAAAACATGGGCCTATAGATCAGCCAGTGTTTTTGTTTATAACGCAAAACAGACTTCGATTTTATATACTTTCAATCGCTAGTTTTGCGATACGGCCTAATTTTCTCAGAAACCAGTTATGATATTCGAAAATTGGGCCTATACCGAGCTGATGCTGACAAAAGTTTATATCTGATATCTTATTGGCTGCATCAGAATACATGGGCCTATAGATCAGCTCGGTAGATCGCCTGCTTTGCATGGTTTGGGCGAAAATATGCCCGAACCCAAACCAGCAGGAGGCCACGGGTTCAAATCCCGTTGGGTCCATTTTTCTTTCTCTGGCTAATTTTCAATCAGCGAACCTAACTCTTCACCTCCCTGGCTCGCCAAGGGGCGACTGCTCCAAGCCGCCTCTACCTCTCCATAGGCTTGTGTATCCCTTATTCGAGCATAGTATGTTTCAGTCGTTCTTGTCGTTCTATGGCGCAATATCTTGGAAATAACATCAATTGGAACACCCCTATCTCTGAGAAATTGACCTGCACATCTGCGAAGTATTCTGAAATCAAAAGCAATTCCAGATGCCTCTTCTAAATCTCTTCTTATGTTTCCATAACTTTGTTCCGTGTATTCCTCACCCATTCCCTTTTTAAAATGGAGATTGGGTATAAGTGCAGTGCAGTTCTGGATTCCAAGTTCCTCAAGGCGTTTCTTTCTCTTTTCAAGATAATCCAAAGTTGGTTTCCTAAGGTGTGGTGCTATGGGTATATGCACCTTTCTCCCCCAAGAACCTTCACCCTTTGGATGTCTGACAAAGAATGTCCATTTTTTAGTGTCCAGGTCTACAAATTCGGCTCTGCGATGTTCACCAGGTCTCAATCCCGTGTAAACTGCGAACTCTACAACGAAAGAGAGAACAGTTCCTTGCCAGCCATCCATCTTTTTTGCACAGTCGATGATATGAGCAACTTCGGATTCGGTCAATACTTCAATTTCACTATCATGTTGTGCTCTTGGTAATTCTTTCTCCGATTTCAGAATGGTGGCCGATGCGTTATTGCATGAAACAAGTAAATTTGTTAAATACTGGCAGTATTTGGTTTGTGTGTTGATGTTCAATGGCTTAGGTCTTGTTTTCAACCAGTAAACATATGCCCTGACATCATCCTTGTTCATTTTGCTTGGATTGGTCGTGCTTACTTTGCCTTGTTTGTATAGTTCCTGAAAATGTTCATGGATTCGTTTTAGGGTGCGTTCCTCTTGAATAAGTGTCGTTCCTGCTTTCTTATGCTTCCAGCGTTCTATATATTTGGATATTGCAGTAAGAAATGGGAAACGACCCATACTCCTTGCGCCTCTTTGTCTTGCGGTGTATTTTTTTCTATGCTCGTATCTATGATGTCCAGTTGTTTCGGTCCCCGTTGGAGCATTATCGGGGCGAATATCCTGCTCATCGGAGGGGAGAGGTGATAACCTATTATTATCCTTTTTTATCATCACACCCCCCTGTTTTTGTTCCTTTGTGAAGATGGGAGAAATGGAAGGATGAATAAATGGTGCGTAGCGAAAAAAGAAGAGGTTCTAAATCATCCCAACAAAAAGTCATTCCTCACCACCTATTTCACTTGTCTGTAATTGTTCTGTTACAGAAACGTCATTTTTGGCTAGGGGTGTTTTTAGCCTATTTTCACGCTCAGACATTTGCAGGGGTATTTGTAACGCCCTTCTCCTTACTGTCTGATAGGAGCACCCCACTTCAGTTGATATGCGTCTCCACCCCCATCCTAGACCCCTTAGGCGATGAATTTCCTCTGTATCGACCTTGATGCAGGGTCTCCCTAATTCAATCCCTTTCTCCTTGAGAGCCTGAAGTCTTTGTTTTGTTGCTTCAGAAATCATGATTCTCTCAAATTCAGCGAATGCGGCTACAACCCCATACATTCCTTTTCCCATTGGAGTTGTCGTGTCGAGATTATCCATAATAGAAATAAAATCTATACCCATAACATTGAAGAACTGTAAATTGGTCATTAAATGCATGAGCGATCTTGAAAACCTATCGAATTTGTAAACTAATACTATCTCAAATTTCCTTTTCTTTGCATCATCCAATAACATATTTAATGCTGGTCGCTTTTCCTTTGAACCCGAAATACCTCTATCCACATATTCTTTGTATATCTGCCAACCTCGCTCTTTCGCATATTTTCGTAAAGATTCCAATTGTGGCTCAACATCTTGGTCAGTAGTCGATACTCTGGCATAAATTGCGACCTTCAACGCTTCACCATCCCTGCCCCAGTTGTCATACTAAACTCCTTTATCAATGATGAAAAAAGAGTTGTAATTTCACCTATTGATATTTTGTGAATCGAATGAACTTCAACTCTAACCAGGTCTAGTCGGTTATATATCTTGAACCACGCTGTTTTCAAAAAACTTAATGATATTTCCGAAACCCCTTTCATTTGATATTCCAACACATCCCAGTTGAATCCAAATTCAACCACTTTCCAATTCCCTGGGAGGATGTTATGGAACCTACCAGAAAGCCATTCACAAAACAACTCAAAATCCACAAATCTAAGTGGTTTATCTCCTGACCTGATAAACACCTCAACTAAAATATCATTTGTTTTCTTGGAAGGTGGATGCTCTGTTATTGTGATTATCCTCCCTCTCCACTCTATTGTATCGGTGGCTGACCTATTCATTCTATGTCTGTGTGACCCCTCTACAATTGACTGTTTTACGTATTGGGGTCTCCATTTTGCCTCACTACTGGCTTCTTGAAGGTAAGGGTGAGCCTTAGAGATGGGGCAACGATGCTCTAATTTCAATCCATGAAGTGCAATTTCAGCATTAACTATTACATCATTTTTGAATTGAGCATGAGGAAGTGCGTAATACCCACGTTTGACTATGATAATTTTACCATTTTTAACCATCCTGGATAATTCTTTTCTTACGGTATTGTAATTAGTATGGGAAAACAAGGATATCTGTTTGGACGATATGTCTTCATCTTGATAAGATAGAACTTTTATAATTCTGTCTTGAACTGTTTCTACCACTATTTTACCCCCTGAATGAGGCAATCGATTGAGGCAAATTGCGGCAATAGCACGTTATTAGTTGTTTCCGAAGCATAAAACTAGATAGCACGGGAGGGGATATAAATTCGATTTGTCATATAATAATGTGTCATATGACATATTATCGTGTGACATATGTCACAGGATACCCTCATCTGTGACATACCTTTAAGATTTATAAATGGATTCACCCGCAATGAGCGAAAGTATAGGTAAGAAACTCAACACCTATGAGAAGTTAATTCTTGACTATTTCATTGAAAATGGCAATACCTTCCAGTATACCCAACAACTTTTCAAAGATACAGGTCAAAAGAGACCAACCCTCATCAAGTATAGAAAATCATTACTGGATACACAATTATTAACTAAAAGACATATGATGTCGAGAGATGGAAAAAAGGAAGTTGTTGGGTATAAAATAAATCCAAATATGCCTCTTGACTCTTTCCTTACAATCGCAAATGAATATCTCGGTTCTGAAAAAGAATTGGCTTTTGTTAGTTGTCCTGCCATCCAACAATGCATAAATCAACATATGATTGGTTTTGCTGAAGAGAAATATAACCTAGACTTAAAAACAGTTGATGTAATACTTTTAAAAATATTCCGTTCTTCTCCATCTGCCTTGTCTATATGTATTCATCACCAGTTACCTGAATCCATCTTGAATAATGGGAAGAAAAAACGATGGAACTACGTAATGAATGGATTTTGTAGAGCCCTTGCATTTGATATATTCAAATATCATGGTGACAATCGATTATTAAATGAGTTAGAAGTAATCGTGGATGTAAGTATGCCTGAATAACTTTTTATTGAAACGATAAAGTTGAACCATTGGCTTTCACGCCTACCTATTATTTTGACTCATATTGGTCAGTGTATACCTTTGCACTAAACTTATATCAATCTTATTCTTACACATAATGAGTGTGTAGGCTCTTGGTGTGATAAATGTTTAAAGTGAAATGGGATAATAAAGTGAACGGCATATTATTATCAAACTCTGTCGAAGATAACGATGAAATAGTTCCACCAAGGCCCGTATTTCATGAGGAGCTTGATTTGCTGGGATTTGACAAATATTGGGACTACCCCAAATCAAACCACCCAATGTTATGGGGAATTAATAGAAAATATTACTACAAAGGAAATTGTGTTGCTGAAGTTCATGGTGGAGATATGTTTCAGAACCCTGATATTGAGATAACCGAATCTGGAACTAACCTCAAGATCATCCCAATTAATATGGCTCTATTATTGAAACGAAATAGAGATGCCCTATTTTTACTTGAAAATGAAGCTATTGACTTTATAGAATCTACATTCAAGAAAAATCGAGAAAGAATGGATAAAATTGCTGTCGCTTATAGCGGTGGAAAAGATTCCCAGGTAACATTACATTTAGTCAGTAGGGTTTTACCACCAGATGAATTTTTAGTGAATTTTACGGACACAGATATGGAAATTCCGTTCACTTATGATAATGTGAATGAAACTGAAATTGAATATAAGAAGAAATATCCAGGACTACTTTTTTATAGAGCCCAACCACATGAGAAATCTATAATTATGTGGAAAAAATTTGGGCCGCCCAGCAGATTAATTCGCTGGTGTTGTTCAGTATATAAAACGGTTCCCTTTGCTCGTCTGATGAAAACACTTCAGGATGGAAACAATCAGCCACAAATGTTAGTTTTTGAAGGTGTTAGAGCAGATGAAAGTTCAAAACGGAGTAGATATGAGAGAAATGCAAACAAAGTTAAGCATATCAATATTGCCAATTGTAGACCAATTTTATACTGGAATACAACGGAAGTCTTTCTATATTTATTCAGTAGAGACATTTCTATCAACAGAGGATATCGTTATGGGTTGACACGAGTTGGTTGCAGTATTTGTCCTTTCGCATCATCTTGGTCTGAATTTATTATTAGTAAATTATTTCCCGATTTGACAAAAGGTTATACGGACATATTGGAGGAATATGCAAAAGCAATGGGTATTAAAGATAAAAATGTAATAAAAGAATATATCCGAGAAGGGCAATGGAAATCTCGTGCTGGGGGTATAGGTATCGACACTCAGGAGACAGGTATCAACATGATTCAAACGAGTCATAAATTAAAAGCTGTTTTGTCAAATCCTCGTGAAAATTGGTTTGAATGGATAAAAACACTTGGCGATGTTATTCGCTACAATAAGGATGGGAAGATAATTGGAGAAATACGAATAGAGGAAATCGTTTTCCCATTTACAGTTGAAGAGAAACAAAATAAAGCTGTTATCACTGTAGAACATATTACTGATAAACCACTAATTATGAGTAAAGTTAAGAATTCACTATATAAGACCACATATTGTATCAATTGTGGAACGTGCGAAGTTGAATGCCCTACTGGCGCATTAACAACAATACCCAAAGTCAATGTAGATGTGAGCAAATGTATTAATTGTTATAATTGCTTGACCTTTGTCAAATCAGGATGCCTAATGGCTAAGTCGGCTAAAAATGGAGTGAGGAATGTGAGCATGAACACAAGAGGCGGAATTGATAGATATTCAACCTTTGGATTTAGAGAGAAATGGGTTGATTCATACCTTAAGAAATTAGAAAATTGGTGGGAATCTGAAGACATGACGTTGGGAGTAAAACAAGTTCCTGCATTTACACATTGGTTAATAGACTGTGAAATGATTGAAGCCAGTGGTAGAAAATCCACTGTATTTTCAAATAAAATTAGAGGGTTATATCACCCAAATAATAAATTATTTTGGGAACTAATTTGGGTCAACCTTAGTTACAATTCACAAATTGTGAGTTGGTATGCTAATAATACACGATGGGGGATAAAGTATACTAAAGAAGAACTAAGGCAAATGATATCTGAGGATTTTCAGGGACTTTCTGAAGGCACTTTAAACAATGCCCTCGGTGCGCTTGTAAACACATTTGATGAAAACCCATTGGGCTCCGAGTTGAAATTAGGACTTCTTGAAACAAAAGGTAGGGCGGTTAAAGGCATTACCAAAATTGGTCCAGGGGATAAAATTCACCCACTTACTATAGCATATTCACTTTACCGATATATTCAGGATAAAAATCGAAAAACGTTAACTGTGTCTGAACTATATGATGATGCTTGTATTGGTGGCCCCTATAAGTTGTTTGGAATAAGTAAAACAGTTCTTGAAAATACGCTCAGATGGTTACAAGAGAATAAAAACGAACTAGTTCGAGTTGAACTAGTAGCGGGTTTAGATAATATTACCCTTAGAGAGGATATAACTCCCATTCAAGTCATTGATTATATCGGGAGGCTATAATGTGAAATACAAGGATATTGTAACAACCCGAGAAGGATATCATCCAGTCTTTGATTTAAAAAATGAAAGTCCTAATTCTTGGAAACGATTCATTCCAAACGATAATTTTTATGAAGTTCTATCAACTACATTAAATTCAATTGACCCTACAACTGGACACAATATACAAAAATCTATATGGATTCGAGGCACATATGGGACAGGAAAAAGCCATGCCGCCAGTGTTATAAAACATTTGCTTTGGGATGATTATAAAGATATTGAAAATTTTGTTGAAGAACTTGATGAACGTAATGCTGCTCGAATAAAAAATTTTAGAAAGAAAAACAAAGTATTTCCAGTTGTTATTAAAGGAGCATCAAATATTGTTGATAATCGTTCCTTTTCAGCTGCAATTCAAAAAGCAGTTTCTGAAGCCTTTTATCAAAATAAAATAAAGATTGAAACTAAAACGGATTTTGAAACATTTATTACCTTTATACACAAAAATAATCATTATCCTTGGTCAGATCACATTAACGAATGCCCAGAATTGAAAATATATGTAAAAACTAAAGAAGATATAATGAAAAAATTAGAGAACAGCGATGTTAAAGTTCTCCGTCTTCTTGAAAATTCATTAATGGAGAAAAATATCAATGTTCTAGTCCCCAACGTCTCAGAGTGGCTGAAAAATATTGTAGAAGAACTCAAATGTCAGGATATTGCTCAATACATCATGATTTTCTGGGATGAATTTACAAGCATACTCGACCTAGAACAAAAAGGAATGAGTTCGGGTGGGGTCTCTGCTAGTGAATGGCAAAATATTGCCGAATTATCTAGGGATAACAGTGTTTATCTTTTTATTGTGAGCCATAGATTTCCTAGTCATTACTCTAAAGAAGAAGAAAAGAAAACGCTTGATCGATTCAATAGTGTCAATTACATCATGGAACGGCTCACGACTTTTCATATAATGGAAGGTGCGATAAAGAAAATTAAGAAAAAAGAATGGAATGAATTGAAAGAGAAGTATGTAGTCTCGAATCCTGAACTGGTGGAGTTAGCTAAGGCATTAGTTGATGACGAAGGTTCAAAAGTTACAAACACTGTAATTGACCTATTTCCAATTCACCCCTACACCTCTTACTTGACTACCTTCATATCCCGATATCTAGGTTCAGCTCAACGAAGCGTATTTGACTTTTTGACCAATACTGAAAGCGGATTTTTAAAATTTATTGAAGACAACCCACAAGGAAAAGGAAATAAGGGTATTTTTCTCACTCCTGACCTTCTCTGGGTGTTTTTCCTTGATGAATTTGAAAATATGGACTTGAGCATGGCAGCTCCAATCCTTGATAAATACAAAGCTAATAGAAAACTCGTCGAGGAAACTGGCGAAGAAAATCTCGCAATTTTTCACGCTGCACTTTTACTAAACCTTTTAAACTATGTAACAAAAGTTCAAGAATCATCTTCAAGTCATGTTATTCCTTCAGAAACTAATATTCAAGACATGTTCCTTGGAACATCATTAGAAAAACATGTTATTTCTTCACTGGAATACTTAAACTCCAATAATATTATTGAAAAAAATCCTCATGGTATTTTTGAGATAACAGCGTCAAATCTTGATACGAAGAAAGTTAATGATGAAGTGGAAAAATTGAAATCAAATTTTTCTTTATTCAAAGCATTAAATAATGATCACATCGGGGAATTAACTAAAATATTCACATCTGGTTGTCTTCGACAAATTGATATTCATTTCTATGATGCGAGTGAACCAGAGCATTTGTTAAATAGCAAATTACATAAAGATTTCAGTAACTGCTCTTATATGATTAACATGGCTGTTTTTTTAACACATGATAATAGTGCCCTTGCATCAGCCGAAAAACTTTTATCAAAATTATCGTTTGACGATTATTTCAAAAACGTAATTTTTACATTATCACAAGAACCCCTGAAGGTGAATCTCTTTGACAAATATTTACAATATAAAGCTAGAGCCAATATCGCTGCCAATATTAATAACTTAGAGGAATGCAAAAATAATCAGGAACACGCAAATATTATACTAGATGATTGGATACGAGAGATAAGACAACAATATGCACTTTGCATCTTTAGAGGCGAATTGAAAAAAACTCTTGCCCATGAAGTAGTAGAATTCACTAAAAAGGAAATATCACCCGAAATATTCCCATGTGGGCTAGAAAACACAGGTGCGAGTAAGCATGATTCAATATGGAGACTTCAAAAATCAAAAACAGCGATAGAAGTAACATTATTCGCTGACACTCGTTCTGAACTTGGGAAGGATGCAACTCAACAATTCAAACCACTCCAGGCCATCTTAAAAGACCTCAATCAAGAATGGATTGTTAATAATTCTTTAGAAATTAAAAATGATGTTGATAATTCACATCCAATTGTTAGAGCTAGGGCTCTAGTAACTCAATTAATGGAGGAGAACAATAGTAGTTTTCATCTTGGACAACTTTTGCAACCCCTTTCAATGCCTCCTTATGGGTATTATAAAAATTCCGTAAGCCAGGCAGCAGTGGGATTTTTAATGCGTCCATATGTTTATCAGTTGTATGACCAAACTGGAATTCCAATTGATGACAAAGACATGCGTGAAAAAATTCTTGCTGTTTTTGACTATCTGGAAGATGGAAAAGAACGTGCCAATGTTCTACAAATGAGATTTGGCACGCCTGAGGAAAAAGAATTGATTGATAAACTAAAAGAAATATTCAAGCTAGAATCAAACATTAAAAGTTTGAGTGATGCCAGATGGAAAATTGGAGATAAAATAAATAAAACAGGATACCCGCTTTGGGTTTATAAGGAATTTACAAAGAATAAACATGTAAAAGAAATAATTGATGAGATTAACATGCTTATTAGAACTATTGATACCGAAATTGAACAAGTTAATATTAAATCACTCTTAGGAAAGGTGGATTCATTATTCTTTGACTTAATGACAATAATAGACGAAAATAAAAATAACTGTAAAATGGGGTTTACGAATTGGATGAAAAATATGTTAATGGAATCAAATGTTGAATTTCCCGAAATAAATGAGGAAAAAACTTATACTGAACTGTTGACATATATTAAGCAAGAAAATCAGGGTGAAATTAAGCTCTGGGAAGAAAACACTGTTGCAAAAGCAGTTTTAGCCTGGATATTACAGAATACTGGTAATGAAGGTTCTAGTGATGCCTCGCTAGGTCAAACAACAGGTAGTATTTTTACACCCATAGAAATGAAAAGTGTTCAGACCACTCTTGATAATTATATTGAAAAATACGATGTGCAAAAATTAAAAGATGCAATAATCAAAGCTGTAAAAGAACAACCATCTATATGGCTATCAATTAAAAAACATCTGGGGGATTGAGGGTGGATAGAATCGCCTTCCGATCTTTAGATGATTTATGCGCAGAAATTAAGGCAGATAAATCAAGTTCAAAATTTGTTCATAACCGATTCCCAGTGCGCTTTATTTTCCTCCCAGATTTTGAGAGAATGAAAGAATTGTTACATATTCTAAATAAAAAACACAAATGTATTTCTTTTGACTTTGCAAATACACTCACTCATGATGACTGTTGGCTGACCGCCGATGACATTGTCAATCCACTCGTTGACTTTGTAGAAAATAACTCTTCTCATGATTATGCAATTTTTCCAATATCTGAAATTGTTCGATTTTTTACTGATGAGGATTTGTTTTCAACTTTCATCACAATGTGCCAAATTGAAACCATATCGAATCAAAAACAGCGTTTATATATTCCTCTTGTAGGTATGCATGTGCGATTTAAAAATTTTTCTCCACATTTCAATAGAGAATGGGGACCAGTTTGGGAACTTGCAGAGGAGATAACGGAAAAATTGCCAATAACAATGTGTGTTGACATTAAGAAATGCACATTCAATCACGAACCTAAGAAGGATACTTTATTCATTAACCAAACCAATGAGTGGATGAACCTGTGGAAGACCTCACCTAGAGAAAAGCTATTCGGACATAATATTGTTTGCCACTCCGAAACACTCTCAATTTTATATCCAAATTCAAAACCAGATAGCTTTTTTGAATTCAAAACGGTGCATAATCAGAAGGAAATAATTGAAGCATTATATGATACTAGTTTTCCAATACCTTATCTTGATGAAGACATAATCTTATGGAAAGAATTGGAAGTTCTTCTTGAAAAAGACCCCTCAATGACTGTATCATCCATAGGTTATGAACATATAATTTCCCGCATATTCAATATTAGAAATTTATCGATTGATTTATTCATGAGTTTATGGATTAAAAACAATACGCCAGTTTCAAAATGGCTGCTAAAACATTACCTCATGAATAATAACAATGGTGAGAAATACCTGTATCATGTAGCCAAGAACATCCTAGATTACACTGATGAAAATTTGGAACTGGAATTGTGGACAAGATTATTCAAATTAGAAAAAATTACCGATATGATGTTATCAGAAAGACGCAACCTTATTATTGAGTTTTATTCTTTAAAGAACACTACGCCCTCCCGAATCGAGTCGATAATCGAACAAGAAATGGATATTGCCTTGAAAAAATATAATTCTTTCAAAGAGAAACTGAAAGTTATGACTGGGATTAGTTATTCAGAACGAAAAAGGATACTACAATTATCGTTAGAGGCTAATGATAATGCAGAACTGAGTAGGCAAGAGTTACTTGAGATTTACAAAATCGTTTATCCCCCTCTCTATAAATATTTATCTCCTATTCATATCGATAATATTGAAAGTAACACCGAATGGGTAATACAATATTTTGATGAATATCGATGGGCTAAAGTATTTAACGATAAAATCAAATTGGATGCAATTTTAAATGACAAAAATAAAGACGAAAAGAATTTCTTTGAATGGTATTATCAACTTCAGTCGCCCCATAGTTTATTAAAAGAATCTCAGAATGACAATATTATCTGGCTAGATGCTATTGGATTAGAATGGATAAATCTATTATATCACTCGATATCTGATATTGTTACATTAAACCGTGTTGAAATGACTAGGGCTAACCTTCCTACTACAACAGACTGTAACCGATTTGATATTGACCAATCTCGGCATATAACCGACTTTGACAAATATATGCATCAAATGAATTCTTATATTCACCCAGATAGCTTTATTGAAGAACTTGAATATGCGGAACAATTATTTCGTAAAACGCTAGCTATCGATAAAGCGACAATTGTAGTTTCCGACCACGGGCTTAGCACATTTGTAAGGGAAATTCACGGTGCTGGTAAGCAAATATTGTCTGATTTCAAATCGGACCATGAAGGTCGTTGTGTATGGGCAGATAAAAAATTCTCGGCGGATACTGAATATATCTCTGTTGAGAACCCAGGTAATACGAAGCACAAAGAAAAATGGGCTATTACACCACTACGACATGACTCTCTCGGCAATTTGCCACGGAGAGCTGTTCATGGTGGTGCTTCACCTGAAGAGGTAATAGTTCCATTTCTAGTTATTTCACCCATTTCAAAAAATAAGGAAATTTTTAACTTAAGTCCCAAATCATTTACAATTTCGCAAGGATGTCCATTGATCAAGGATATATCTATAAACCCCCAGCCACGTAATCCAAAGATCATCAGTGAAAAGAAAGAGTGGATTCTTATTTATAATCCCCAAACGCAAAAATGGGAAGTAACTCTCAAAGGACTTGGAACTGGAACGCATAAGTTGAAATTGAATATTGATGGGGTGGAAATGTTTATATCTATTGAGGTGACTGGCGGAATGAAAATGAGGGATTTGATATGAACGATTTAGATACTAAAATTAAATCAACATTCGCTGGAGAATGTGTATATAAGTTACGAGAAAATTATAGTGTGTTCAGTGGAACTAATTTACCCTCTTTTATTAAGGATTACCTGATTCAAAGGTATACTGACGATGACGGAAAATTAGACCGTCACTCTTTATCGATATTTTTAGAAGATCACGTGCCAAAGAAAAACAGCCAAATCAAAAATAAACTAATTGCGGATAAGAAAAAAATAACCCTATTGACCAAAATTTCTATTGTTCCAGATATTAAGGCAAATGTTCTGCGTTTTGAAATTCCAGAGTTAGGAATTAAGAAAAGCGACACATTAATTCCAACCTGGCTACTTGGGGAACATCCTAATGACTTGACAGCCGATGAAGTTTGGGGCATATTCGATATGTGTTTAATGGAGTCTGATTTTGATGGCAATAAAATCGAATTATGTGGATTTAAGAAATTTAATCCATATGAAATTGATTTAGAGTATTATTGTTCCAGACGAGAGCATTATTCACTTCAGGAATGGATTGATTTATTAATTCGGTCAATGGAATATAACCCTGAAGGTTTTGATAGTTTATCCCAAAAATTACTTTTCATAAATAGATTATTAGTTTTTGTCGAGCCAAATCTGAATTTAATTGAACTTGCTCATAAAGGAAGTGGAAAATCATATGTTTTTAGCAACTTAACTAAATATGGTTGGAATATTAGTGGTGGCTCTGTAACTCGTGCTAAATTGTTTTATGATGTCAGCAGACAAAATCCTGGATTGATTATGAGATATGATTACCTTGCAATGGATGAAATTCAAACAATTAAATTTGGGAATGAAGCAGAAGTTGCAGCTGGGTTGAAAACCTATTTAGAAGCAGGGAAATTTACAGTAGCCAATTACTCAGGGTCTAGCCAATCTAGTTTCATCATTCTAGGTAATATCAAGTTAGATGAGCATATGCATCCAATTTCTAAGAAATATTTTTCTCACCTCCCAGTGGCGTTTACAGAATCTGCGTTACTAGATAGATTTCATGGATTTATCGAAGGATGGAAATTACCTCGAATTCATGAGGATATGGTCGTTAAAGGATATTCATTAAATGTAGAATATTTTTCCGAAGTATTACACAATCTAAGGGCGACTCATCATTTTATGGAAATTGTGGATAAGATGCTTATTATTCCACCAAGGGCAGATACAAGAGATACCAAAGCGATAAAACGACTTTGTTCTGGCTATTTAAAATTACTATTTCCTCATATACGCTCTCCAGAAGATCTTTCTGTAGATGATTTCGATACGTATTGCCTCAAGCCAGCTATACGAATGAGGCGAATTATTAGAGAGCAAATCAATCTAATAGATGAGGAGTATCCTCCCGAACTACCTCCTATCACGGTTAAAAGATAATTGCCCCCTTATTTTGTTATTCTAGGGGCCACAAGCCCCCTATTTCACCATATCTCTAGTTAACCCATGTTCTATAATAATATTAGGCGGATGTGCCCGTAGTAAGCCCTTTTCCCCACTTATCTAAGGAATTCTATATTTTAGGCTTATGTGTGGGTTTCAGGCTTTGCACAATTAATTACCACCTATTATATCTCGTAGAGGTATAACAATCAAAAATGATTCTCACGTTCTGCAAGCGTGAGTTTCGATGGCATATCTAGACCTCTCCCATCTACCAACCCTAATCCAGTGAGTATTTAGAATCTTATCGGTCAAAATGGGGAATACTTTCGGTGTTCTCTATTGGAATGGTTTAAATAGCGTGAATTGATTTGTGAGACTATGGTTGAAACATCTTATACACCTGAACAAAAAAGAGAATTAATAATTCGTCTCGCTCAATTTAGATGCAGTGAGCCAGGTAGTAAAGTTAGTGATGAATTAGATAAATTTTTCATCTATCAAGCACTGTTCCAGAAGCAAGACCAAAGTGAAGGTTTATCTATCCCTGAGATTCATCAATCATTGAAAAAAAATTGCATTTTATCAAAATTAACCCAAAGTGATATTGAACGATTATTACCCTTATTGATTAAAACAAAATCCATTTTAAAGACTGGCAACGAAAATTATATTTTAAGTGGTGATGTGAAACAATTATTAATCGCATCAAATACCCAATTCGAAAAAAATAGAAAGCAATTTTCAGAATTTTTATTTAATCAAATCATTTCAGAATTTAAAATAGACAAAGAGAGTCTAACAATTGATGAAACCCTAATGTTATTTGAAGATATTTTTTCTGAACTCATGTTTACATATGGTCATTCAGTTGCTAAACATTTTCTATCAATATCAAAATCAGGCGAATATGAAGATAAGTTGTTTCAAATGCCCGATATATTGAATATCGCACAGAAAATGATAGAACAAAATAAAAATCCAGAAATCAAAAAAATAACTGGCTCATTTTTTCAAAAAATAATCGAAACACCTGAAACCTTTTTAGAATACATTAAATCCTTATCTCGATTGTTTATTTATATTCAAATAAAAAATGCAGACCCCGAGTTAATTAAATTCCAAAAAAAAGAACTGGAAGGACATACATTCTACTTAGACGCCAATATTATTATAGCCTTATTGTGTGAACACCATCCTCATCATTCATTAGTAAAACAATTTTTAGAAATCACTAAGAATTTCAATCAAAAACTCTACTGCACATCTTTAACTTGTGAAGAATTTCTTAATCAACTGGATAATGCTAATAAAAAGTTTGAACAAATGAAAAAAACTCACAAACGCTTAATGGAGTTTTTAAAAGATGTTGACAATATCTTTCTTCGTGATTTTGGGAAGAGTAAGAATAATCTAAATCAGTGGCCAGGGTATTATCATTCCTTGAGTGCTCGTGTGAAAAACTTATCCGCTAAATATCCAATTCACAATATTGGTGTTGTTGCTAATGTTCTTAAAGATAAAAGGATGAAGGCTGTTTGTGAATGTGTATATCTGGCAAACACCAATAAGAATCCGAAAGTTCAAAAACATGATGCATATCATATTTTATTAATCAAGAGCCTAAGGCGTGAAGAACCAATAACCCCCATAATGGGTTCAAAAACATGGTTTGTCACTGATGATAGCAGCCTTAAATCCGCAGAAAAAAAATATGCAGATGAGACGAAATATTCTTCAACTCTTCAGATTGAAAAAATTCTTGTCATTCTGGATGAATATGAATATATCTCTGAATTTGAAACTGCTTCTCCTTCAAAGGTATTTGGAGAGTTAATAAAATCCAATATACAAGTATCAGCAGCGACTATAAGGGTAAATGATTTAATTGAAACTGCTTCAAATTGGTTAGATTTTAATGACTTATCAAATGATGAAATCACAGAAATATTTGCAGATAGACAGTTTAAGCATCGACTTGACACAGCAAGGAAAGATAACCAGGAAACACCTAAGGAAGTAGCGTTGAGCAGAATCATAGGTAAATTGAAAGATAAGCAAAGTACAATTTCACAAGAGTTAGAGAATACCAAAGGAGAAAGTGAAGACAAATCAACACGAATACAACACCTTAATGACCAGATAAAATCATTAGAAGGTGAATTAAGTAATATTAAAAATGCTCCAAAACAAGAACTTCCAATAATATTACCTCCCACTGAAGAACCTAATAAAGATAAGCCATTTGAAATTTTAATTACACTTGTGGCAGTCATTTTCCTTGTTCATGTGATATTGGGTTTGGTTTTATCATTTGCATCAGATTGGTCAACATATGAGATAATAATGTTACTCTTGGTTACTTTTGGCATTTCGGGCGGGGCTATTGTTTGGTTATATAAGGATAAAAAATTGTAAGGGTCATCATAGCAAAGGATATATGAAATTACATGAAATGGGTAGATAATGTGAGGGTTCAAAGTTCAAGTTTGAAGGCCAGCAAGATTCATCAAGAACGGTAATGCATGAATTGACTGATATTGGAAACAAACTTCTAACTATTGCATTTGAAATAATAAGCATTGGTTGATTTCCAAATGTTTCACATTTTTAACATTGCAAATCGAATTAATTAGGTATTAAATAGGTGATGTGATATTGTTTTGTTGGGATTGAATATGGCCGAAGAGAACAAAGAAAAGCAGGGAACAAGTAAAAGGATAATGGAGAATAGAATTTATTTTATGGGTAAGAAAGGTGGATTGACTGTCGAAGTAAAGCAATTTGAGTCAAAGCCCCCATTTTTAAAAATAAGCAAATGGCATGAAAAAGGAAAAACTACATGGGTAAATATTAATAAGGAAATTCACTGGCTTAAAATAAAACGTGTTGTTGATAGTGATTTTGCGGAGCAATTAGGGTGGGCGGGTTTTAGTTTGCCCGAGACTGACCAACCTCAATTTATCTCCGTTAGGGAACATGATGCACAAGTTAAAAAATTACAGAAGGTAATAAAAAATAAATCCACGGAAGTTAGGGAAATGGAAAAAAATTTATCCCGAATAAGAAGGAACATGCGTGAAGAACTAGAAAAGAAATTTAAAACAAGATTGCCAGAACATAAGAAAACATTATCCGAATATAAAAAGAAAATTGATGCAGGAACAGGTGAGAGGGAATTGCACACATTTTTAAAAGAAAATTTTTGGATATTTGGTATGCACTATACTGCGACAAGTTCACAGGCCAAAATTGGATTTAGGCATAGGGGTGATTTTTTATTGCAAAGAGATGATGGGTATTTCGATATTGTAGAAATAAAAAGTCCAAAGGATGATGTGTTTACACGATATGAAAAACTCAGTCCCACTTTAAAGGATGCTATTTCACAAATGATGATATATTTACATAAATGTGACATTCTTTATAGCACCCATATTACTGAATTGAAACGAGATATATTAAAGCCAAAGGGAATTATTGTGGTAGGGATGAAAAGTAAAGAATCAACGGAAACCAAAGATGATATAACTATGACGGTTGAGGAAAATTTACGAGTTCATAATTCCTTCCTAAACAATATTCAAATTATTACATTTGACCAACTCTATGATAATGTTAAACATACTATTAACAAATTTGAGTTAATTAAATAATTTGTGTGTATATCAGAGGTTTGTTTGGCGATTGTTCTGCCACATCTCGATATTTTACCCTGCCTAGCTCACAGTTTCCCCACCGTCCCAGTATTTTTCAGTAACCTTTCTCCAGTAAACCTGTAAGCCGATGCCTGTATCCTGTCTATTGAAACCTGTAACCTGTATCGGATTCAAATACAGGCTCTTGTCGTAATTGAAAAATATCTAACCCTGTAATTACAGGCAACAGGTTATACAGGCTCGCTAATATATACAAATGATAAGATTACATGCTGGCTATGTCCGAAATCAATTTCTAAATAATTCTCGGCAGGTTATTTATTGATAGGAAAATTGTTATTGGGTGTCTGCCAGCATTCATTTCGTATAATTGAAAAGAAATTCTAAAAGTGCCTCTAATTCGAACTCACTTATAAGAGAGTCATTATTCATTATAAATCAACCCTTATAAGTTTATAATTTAAGACAATATTGAATTATGCTGGATTGAATAGCACATATGGCGAGATACCCATTGGAAATGGGTTTGGAAATCAACGACCGTTGGTTTCCTGTTTCTTCTTTTTTTCATGCTCTTCTGTATGCCTCATATCAATCAGGTATTGGAATAATTCACTAGGCGACTTACCCTTCCAATCGGGAACGGAAACAAGGAGTTCATCATAAAGGTCAAGTAAATCCCATATAATCTCGTTTACTGCATTGTTCTCAGCTCGCATCAATTTTTCTAATCTGGTTTTAGTGTCCCTACCTACTGCCATCGTAGTGTAGAACTCTTTCCATTCTCCTGGCAACGTCTTTTTTCGCCCACATTTCTTCTTACGACCATGTTTTTTTTCTGTCATTGTCTCTACCTCCTAAAAAAGAAAAAAAGGGGGATTCACAAGCCCATAGTGGGCAAGCCGAGAGGGAAAGTCGTTGATTGAAAATTAGCCAGTGGGATGGAAAATTGACCCCGTTGGGTCCATTTTTCTTTCTATAATCATTAATGCAACAATGAAAAATGGTAAGCCGAATTGCCAATGGCATATTCCACGCAATTCGGCGCTACCGACGAACTAGCGGCTATCAGCGCATACTAACGCAGTCTGTTCGTCCTTGTTGCAATAGAATATTATTGGAAGGGCACCCAGCCAACCATTCAGATTTTCGAGCAGGCTCGGGCGTGTTTCTTGTTTAATGAATATTTTTCTTTACAGCCCGAGCCAGCGGAGAAAATCTTAAAGAAAAATACTCCAGCGCAGAAAAATCTTTCAAAAAGAAACACTCACGCGAAACATATATATCATTAATCATTAATAGGGAACACATAGGGTGGAGCGTACCAATGAACCTTTCCGAAGAGCTGGTAAGCATCATGGTGTCCGAGCTTGGCGACATGGGGAAGTTCGTCATCAAGAAGCATTGCAAGGACCTCAACATCGACTCGAACGACATTCAAGCTTCAGACTTGCCCAGGCTCGCCGATTCTCTCTCGACCTCGATGAGGCTGTTCGGCACCGAGAAGGCGAAGAACGTTTACAGCAAGATTCTGAAGCTTAAGGACCTCGACATGATAGTGGACGACCAGACCGACCAGCCGAAGAAGCTTGAGGACCTCATCCACCTTGCTTCGGCCCGGTCGAACGCCGGGGAATGGGAGGCGGCTGGGAAGGACTATAACGAGGCTCTGGAACTTGCCAAGGCGCTCAATGACCAAGAGAAGGCCGCTAGAATCCACAGGTCGATAGGTAACCTGGCGCTCCGGGACGGGAATTACAGGGTCGCGGACGAGAGTTTTGGCGCTAGCCTCATCATCGCCAAGGAGCTGAAGAACGACAAAGAGGTAATTGAATCGCTGAGGAGCATGGGCAACGGGTGCTGGCGGAAAGGCTCGTATGACATCGCTCTGGGCTTTCTCAAGGATGCGTTAAAAAAGGCGAAAGCCATCAAGGACGCGGAATCCATAGCCCAGGTCTACATGGCCATGGCCAACATCTATGACGAGAAGGGCGAGTACGAGAAGGGCATAGGGTATGCCAAGCAGAGCCTGGAGTTCTTCGAGAAGGCGGGCAACATGAACAGCGTCGCCACCATCCTGAATAACATCGGGGTGGCATATGCCAGGATGGGGAATTACAAAGAGTCAGTGCAGTATTACGAGAGATGCATCGAGGTTTCCGGAAAGGCTGACTATGTGCTCATGAACGCCTGGGCGATGTTCAATGCAGGGGAGGACTACGCCAAGCTGGGCGATTTCGAGAAATCCTTCGGGTACTGCGAGAAATCCCTGGAGGTATTCAGCAGGATGAAGGATAGACTAGGCATGTCGGGCGCCTACATGTCGTTCGCAATCGCTTACGAATTGAAAGAGGATTACGAGAAGTCCCTGGAATATTTCCGCAAGAGCATCAAGCTGAGGGAAGACCTGGCCATGCCCTACAGGTTGGCCGACGGCTGTTACGAATGCGGGCTGATGCTCACGAAGAAGGGGGATATGGCCTCTGCCAGGAAATACCTAGAGAGAGCCCTCAAAATATTCATCGACATCAATAGCACAAGCATGATAGAGAGAGCAAAGGCGGCCCTGGATGCTGTTTAGCGTACATCCCGGAGCGCCCTCTCGACAATCTTGGCTGCCTGGCCCGTGTAATTCTTGGGGTCGAGCAGTGCGTCTATCTCCTCGGGTCTGAAAAGCTTGGAGACGGCCTCGTCGGCCAACATCTGGTCTCTGAGATGGGAGCCTGCATCGACAGCCTTCATCGACAGCCTCCGCATGTGTTCGTGGGCATCCTGCCGGCCCACGCCCTTGCGCACCATGGCCATCATCACGGCTTCGGCCATTATCAGGCCCTTGGAGGATTCTAGGTTGGCTAGCATCCTTCCAGGGTTCACGACCAGGCTGGAAAACACCCTGCCCATCTTCACAAGCATGTCATCCACAAGGATGCTGGCATGGGGTATCGTGATTCGCTCGGCCGCTGAATTTGTCAGGTCCCTCTCGTGCCACAGGGGGACGTTCTCGTATGTCGGAACCATGAAGCCCCTCACGACTTTCGCAAGGCTGCAGACGTTCTCGCAGGTTATGGGATTCCTTTTGTGCGCCATTGTGGAGCTTCCCACCTGTTTCTCCGAGTCGAATGCCTCGGCAACCTCGCCTATCTCAGACCTCTGGAGATTCCTGACCTCGACCGCGAACTTTTCGAGCGAGCAGGAGATGTTGGCCAGCAGGGACATGTATTCCACATACCTGTCTCTCCCGACAAGCTGGAGGCTTGCCTCCTCGACGCCCAGCCCGAGCACGGCCATCACATCGGCCTGTATGTCCGCGGCATGGTCGCCCAGTGCAGCCCCCGTGCCTACCGCGCCGCTCATCTTTCCCACGCATATCCTCGGCCTGGCTTCCCTCAGCCGGTCAAGGTGGCGCTGGACTTCTCTGACATACACTGCCATCTTCATCCCGAAGGTCAGGGGCACTGCGAACTGGCCGTGAGTCCTGCCGACCATGACAGTGTCCTTGTGGCGCTCGGCGAGCTCGGCAAGTGAATTCTGGAGGACAATCAAATCATCCTCTATTATCTGGAGGGCGTTCTTCAGTTGGATTGCCGTGACGGTGTCCACGATGTCGTTGGATGTGGCGCCGAGGTGCACGAAATCCCCTGCCGCCCCGGCCTGCTCGGTGAGGGCCTTCACCATTGCCATTATGTCGTGGTTTGTGCTCTTCTCGATTTCCCGGACCCTCTCGATGCGGACAGTGTCAGTGTTGGCTTTTTCCGAAATGATCCTGGCATCGTCGGCGCTGATGTTGCCAGCTTTGGAATGCGCCCCGGCCAATGCTGCCTCCACGTCAAGCATGTACTGCAGCCGCCTGACTTCGTCGAAAATCTGCTTCATCGCTTCCCGGCCGTACCTGAAATCCAGAGGGCAAACCTGCATGTCGCTCACCGAGACCCTAAAACGCTAAGGGCATATGGCGTTTTCTGTCGCCCGGAAAAGTATAATACCTAAATTTCAATGGCGGTGCGATGACAGGGGACGAAATAGGTTTCAGCGAGATTTCGGACGTTTACAGGAACGAGCGGCGCAGCAAGACACTGACAAAGCTGCCGGCTAATTTCTATCTGAAAGCGGAAGAGCATCTACGCAAACTGAAGGAAGAGCACTGCGCGGCCATTCTCATCCCCAACAACCCGAACAGCATGATGCTGTGGGACCAGATCGGCAAGCTGGACAAACGCCTGAAGCACATTTATGAGATAAGGGAGAGGAAGCTGGCGCTCTCCGCCCTGGACAACATGGTCGGCGCCCCGCCGCCTGACAACATGACGAAGAAGGACAGGGCGCTTTACGAGAGGCTGGTCGAAACCCTCACCACGTTCAGGAACCATACCGAGCTGGGGGATTGCCCGCCCCCTGCGGCACCCCTGGCGCCCGCTCTGGAACCCGAGAAGATAGTGCAGCCCAAGATCGTGGAGCCCGAGCCGCAGACTCAACCCGAGGAGCCGGCGCCGGAAGAGGCGATCATCGTCCATGTCCTCGAGGATATCCCCACGTTCGTGAGCCTCAAAAACACATATAATCTGAAGAAAGACGACATGGTGACGCTGCCGGGCCAGTTCGCGAGACTTCTCTCCTCGAAGGGAAAAGTGAGGATCGTTGGCAGCTGAGCGGCGGAATGGCCATGTTCGGTCTTTGTGATAAACTATAAATACGGTATTTCTTAATCCCCCGCTTCCATAGCAAGCAGGTGTTTAACTTGGCACGAGGATTGCACACGGCTAAAAAGCTCGAGAAGAGCAGGCAGCAGTTCAGATGGAACGACCGCTATTACAAGAAGCGGATACTCAAGCTCAAAGAAAAAGCGGACCCGCTGGAAGGCTCGGCCCAGGCAAGGGGCATAGTGCTCGAGAAGGTCGCCGTCGAGGCAAAGCAGCCGAACTCGGGCCTGAGAAAATGCATCAAGGTCCAGCTCATCAAGAATGGCAGGCAGATCACCGCATTCGCCGTCGGGGACGGCGCCATAAACTTCATCGACGAGCATGACGAGGTGCTTGTGGAAGGCATAGGCGGAAGGATGGGCCGTTCATACGGAGATATTCCCGGAGTCAGGTTCAAAGTCATCAAGGTGAACAACGTGTCGCTTGATGAGATGGTGCGCGGCAGGAAGGAGAAGCCGGTGAGGTGAGGACATGACTGAAGAAAACACTCAGGAAACCAAGAAGCCGGAACCCGCTGTCGAACCGCAACCGACAGACGCGCCGGTGAAGGAAAAGGTACCGGAACAGCCGAAGGAGGCAGAAGCCCCGGCAAAGGAACAGCCGAAGCCAGAGGCCACCGAACCCAAGCCCGTAAAAGAGGAGGCGCCAAAGGAAATCAGCAAGGCGCTCGTGCCGAAGAGGATAGTCGGCATCCCGCCGGACAAACTGAAGCTCTTTGACAGGTATGACATGTCAGATATTGTCGTGAGCGACGCGGGCCTTGCCAGGTACATCAACCTGGACCCGGTCATCGTCCCCCACACGGGCGCAAGGCATGCCAACAGGCCGTTCGCCAAGAGCAAGATGAACATCGTCGAGCGCCTGGTCAACAACATGATGAGGAACGAGAACTACACAGGCAAGAAGACCAAGACCTACAGGGCGGTCATGCAGGCTTTTGAGATAATCGAATCCAAGACCAAGAAGAACCCGGTCCAGGTGTTCATCGACGCACTCGAGAACACGACTCCCAGAGAGGAAGTCACCAGATTGAAATACGGCGGCGTTTCGGTCCCGAAGGCGGTGGACATCAGTTCCTCCAGAAGGCTGGACATCGCACTTCGCAACATCTGCAAAGGCGCCATCAATGCGTCTTACAAGAACACGAAGCCCATCGAGATCTGCCTTGCCAATGAGATAATACAGGCGGCAAAAGGCGACATGAACAGCTTTGCTGTCTCCAAAAAAGAGGAGACAGAGCGTGTTGCCGGCTCAGCCAGGTAATCAGAGTTATTGTTGAATCAGAAGGTGTTTGAATGGGACGCAAGGAAGACAATATCAAGAAGGCACAGGCACTGATGACAAAGCCGAAGCAGATACGCAACATCGGGACTGCGGCGCACATCGACCACGGAAAGACAACTTTCAGCGACAACCTGATCGCCGGCGCCGGCATGATGTCAGAGGAACTCGCTGGAAAGCAATTGATGCTGGATTTTGACGAGCAGGAACAGGCCAGGGGAATCACCATCAACGCTGCAAACGCGTCAATGGTACACGTCTACAAAGGCCAGGAATACCTAATCAACCTGATAGACACACCCGGGCATGTGGACTTCGGGGGCGACGTCACGCGGGCCATGAGGGCCATCGACGGGGCGTTCATCCTCGCCTGCGCTGTCGAGGGAGTCATGCCCCAGACCGAGACTGTCATCCGCCAGGCAATAAAAGAGAAAGTGAGGCCCATCCTTTTCATCAACAAGGTCGACCGCCTCATCAACGAACTGAAGGTCACTCCGGAACAGATGCAGACCAGGCTTACCAACATCATAACGGAGGTCAACGCGAAAATAGTCAAGCTCCTGCCCGATGACCTGAAGAAGAAATGGGCGCTGGACGTCTCGGCGGGAACAGTTGCCTTCGGTTCGGCATACCATAACTGGGCGATATCGGTCCCATTCATGAAGCGCACCGGTATAACATTCAAGGACATTTACCAATTTTGCGCAGAGGGAAAGCAGAAGGAGCTTGCCAAGAAGGCCCCCATCCATGAAGTGATACTGGACATTTGCATCGAGCATATGCCCAACCCGTTGGACGCGCAGAAGATAAGGGTCCCTCAGATATGGAAGGGCGACCCTGAATCCAAAGTGGGAAAGGCCATGGCAAACTGTGACCCGAACGGCCCGGTTGCGATGATGGTCACGAAGATCATCGTCGATCCGCATGCCGGCGAGGTCGCCATAGGGCGTCTGTTCTCGGGCAAGATAAGCCGGGGCATGGACCTTGCAGTGAGCGGAATGCCGAACAGGAACAGGGTTCAGCAGGTCTCGCTCGCCGTTGGCGCGGACCGCATCCCGGTGGAGGAGATAGACGCCGGGAACATCGTGGCCATCACGGGACTCAAGGATGCAATTTCCGGCTCGACGGTATCCACGGATGCGGAGATGGAAGCATTCGAGAAGATAGTGCACTACTCTGAACCTGTTGTCACGGTCGCAATCGAGGCGAAGCACATGAAGGACCTTCCGAAGCTGGTCGAGGTTCTGCGCACAGTCGCGAAGGCGGACCCATCTATCCAGGTCGAGATAAACCAGGAGACCGGGGAGCACCTGATGTCGGGGATGGGGGAGCTTCACCTTGAGATCACCCAGTACAGGATAATCAACGAGCACAAGGTGGAAATAAATTCGTCCCAGCCCATAGTGGTCTACAGAGAATCGGTTGAGAAACTCACGCCGCAGGAATTCGAGGGCAAGTCCCCGAACAAGCACAACAAATTCTACGTCACAACCGAACCGCTCGCACTCAACATCGTCGAGGAAATCAAATCCGGCAGGATCGCATCTGAAGGCGGCAGGATCAAGGACTCGAAGGCCATCCAGAAGCAGCTCCAGGACCTCGGCATGGAAAAGGATGAGGCGAAGAGCGTGGTGGCAATCTACGGCCCGAACATCTTCCTGGACATGACGAAGGGCATCCAGAACCTCCATGAAACCATGGAGCTTTGCAAAGAGGCATTTCTCGAAGTGATGAAAAGAGGCCCGCTCGCGGACGAGAGGGTCATGGGCGTCAAGGTCAAGTTGATGGACGCCAAGCTGCACGAGGACACCATCCACAGGGGACCTGCGCAGGCCATACCCGCCATGAGACAGGCGATTTACGGCGCCATGTGCCTATCGGGACGCACACTCCTGGAGCCGAAGCAGAAGGTCCAGATCAACGTGCCGCAGGAGGTCATGGGCGCAGCAACGCGCGAGATGCAGCAGAGGCGCTCGGTCATCGAGGACATGGAGCAGGAAGGCGACATGGTCATAATCAAGGCCAAAGCGCCAGTTGCCGAGATGTTCGGATTCTCCAATTCAATGAGAGGCGCAACAGGCGGCCGCGCGCTCTGGAACACCGAGAACTGCGGTTTCGAGATGATTCCCAGGGAATTGCTGAAAGAGGTCGTTGCCAGCATCAGGACCAGGAAGGGCCTGAAGCCCGAGCCCTACGACGCAGCATATTATTCCAGTTAAGAAAATACGGCCGGATGTCTATTTAGCTCTGTGTCCCAGCACCAGCTCTGCTATTTCGGCGACATCCTCGACCGTCACCCACACCCTGTCGCCGAACGCTGCGTTGGCCTGCGCCGCTTCCGCCAATGCGGTTCTGACCCGGTCATTATCCTGGCCAACCTGCTTCAGGACCTTGTCCATGGTGGTCAGGACCTTCTTGGGGATGTCTACCCTCTTCACAATGTCGCGCGCTCGCTTGAGGCGCTCGCTGAAGGCCTCCATCTCCCTGCGGTTGCGGTTCACGAACCCGACCGGGTCCTGGCGGTACGCCTCGACGCGCCTCACTATCTCGATGCGCTCCTCGATGTCCTTGATGGATTGCACCTTTACCGCCATGCTGAACCGTTCCATAATTTCAGCATCAATCTCGCCGTCCTCCGGGTTCATCGTGGCAATGATGTTGAACTTCGCGGGGTGAGTGAAATCGCCATGCTCGGATTGGCTCCTGTGAATCCCGGTTGCGGAGATGTCAAGGATGCGATTGAGAATGTCCGGGTCCAGAAGGTTGACTCTAGATATCAACAGGAAGCCACGGTTCGCCCGACCCACATAGCCGGGCCTGAGCATAGACTGGCTGTCGAAGCCCCCGAACACACGGTTTCCGGATGCTCCGAGGGGCAACTCGACAAGCGGGAGCCTTCTTGTGAAGACATGCAGTTCCGAAACAGTGGATTGGCAGTCCTGGCAGAGTTTCGATTTATCTTTGGGGTCGCAATTGTAGAAACAGCCGGTTACGGCCTCCATCTCAGGGAGGATGCCCCTTAGACCCCTTGCCGCAGTGGACTTACCTGTCCCGGCTTCCCCTATGATTATCATGTTTCCGATGAAAGGGTTTGTTGTTGTCAGCAGAAGCGCCTTCTTCATCACCTGTTGGCCCACGATCCCAACCAATGGGTAGGGGGGAACCTCGCTTTTCTTCATGAACTTGGAAAGGTCGGTGAAGATTATGCTGTCTGCGTCGTCTGCTGTCATTTCATACTCCGTCAAGCATGCTGCATGACCATGTTCCTGAGGGATTCGGCCAGCTCCTCCCTGGTCCCTTCGTCCGAGGAAATCGTGAGCGGGATCACCATCTGGGCCGCCTTCACGATGTCGTCATCGCTGACCCTGCGTTCGTTTCTCAGGGCGCACAGGCTCTTGGCCACGCTCTCTATCTTGAATTCGCTGCTGTTCCCCTCTACATTGAACTCGGCGCACATCCTTGCTATGAGGTCCAGCTGTGCGTCGGTGATCTGGACGTCCTGCATCATCTTCTGGCCGCCAACGACGCTGGTTATCGCCTGTTCCTTACCTGCAAGAACCTTGCTGTTGAAGAGTTCGGGCCTGGAGCCGAACTCATTGAGGTAGCAGAGGGCTTTCATGCGAATGAGGATCTTGTCCTCCGGCGTGGCGTCCAGAAGCACGCCCAGTTTTTCCGAAATGAGCGGGTGAAGCTCTGCTTCGGGGTCGCCCTTGGTTGCGATGAGCAGCACCCTGCAGGGCTGTTCTACGGTCTTGCCGTCCCTCTCCACGGTGTTCTTTCCCGTGGCCAAGGCGCTTGCGAGGGCGGTCTCCACATCATGCTCAAGCTTCTCGATGTCCTCCACGAACAGAATGCCCCTGTGGGCTCTGGTGAGCAGGTTGGGCCGCACAAGGTAGTTGACGAACACGCTGCCCCTCAGGCCGTCGACCGTGACGTTCTGGGGCAGGAACACGACGGGTAGTTTTTGCTTCTCTATCACTATCCTATCATACTCGAAATCCAGCCTGCAGCGTGCGCAGAACTCTTCGGGCCTGGTCGGGTCGCAGCCCACGGTGCAGCCCTTCACCACGTCTATCGAGAATTCCATCTCCTGAAGGTACCTGAGGGCGCTCCTCACGGAATCTGGGTCGAACCCCCGCACCAGGGCGCCGCCCATGTCCTCCATCGACACGAGCAGAAGCAGCAGCTTGTCCTTGAGAACCTCTGCCTCGGCAACTGCCTGGGCTATGCCGAAGAACGGTTTGAGGATGGGCGGGATCTGTATCTCGTTCCCCTCCTGGGCTTTGAAATGCTTCAGCATTATGCCCACGGCCTCCGCCGCATCTCTCTCAGTGACCTCGGTACTGAAATTCTTCGCGGCCACGACCTTTGCGAGACCCTTCAGCTTGTCCGGGAAGCATTGCTCTCCGCTCAGTTCAGTGGAGTATTTCTCTATGGCCTTTTCAAGATTCTCCGGAATGACAATATCGTGCATGACCTTCCTTGCTTTGAGATAGTTTATCATCCATTCTTTCCTGTACCGGTCGAGCTTCGTCTGGAAGTTCGCCGGGTCTGCGTCGTAATCCTTTCCGTACTGGATGAATTTTGTCCTGAACTGGAGGTTCTGCTCGGGCTCGGCCTTCACTGACAGCGTCACCTGGTCACCGAGTTCTTTGTGAATGGCCGCGCCGGGCTTGCTGAGCGTCCCGACGAGCGAGAACTTGCATGGAAACGTCATTTTCTTCCCGTTCTTCTCGAGGGTGTAGGAGCGGTCGCGGAGCGTCTTGGCAATTACCTTGGCAACGTCCGGATCCAGGAGGTCGATGTTCTCTACGAAGAGGAGCCCTCTGTTCGCTTCTTTCAGCTTGCTTGTGGTCGCCAGGAAGCGCACGTAGATGTCGCCCATCATCTCCGAGGTGGTGTCCTCCTTGTCCAGCTGGATTATCGGGAATGTCCTCAGCGAGGTCTTGATATCCGGTGATTTGTCCCCGTTCAGGTATTTGAGGCGGCAGTAATAGCAATAGGCGTCCTTGTCCGCAGGGTCGCAGCCCACCGGGCAGTCCGATACCGCTCTGAACTCCAGGGAGAGGGTGTCGATGAACTCGAGAACCTCCCTGACGACCTTCTTCCTTCCCGCCTGGAATACCACACCCTTGAAATTCGGGTCCACAAGGCCGATCGAGACATACTCAAGTACCCTGTCGAAGGCCATGACATCGTCAATCCTCACGGTGGTGACTGCCGCTTCCTCGTGCTCCAGGTGATAATAGATGCCCCCGCAGAGGTCAGCCATGTCGGAAGCCAGTTTCGAGCCTGTCTTGGAAACGTCGATCACCAGGGTCGGGATGTGAGCCCTCTCGATGGAGTCGCAGGTACCCTTTATCTCGGTCTCTATGTCCTCGCCGGGCACGATTGGCATGTTTGCGGTCCCGTCGGTCACGAGTATGAGCAGGGGGTTGGTGTCCTTCTCGATGCGGAGCTTGGAACGGAGATTGTCCAGGCCCTGGCGCATGCCCGCTGCCAGCGGCGTCGTGCCTCCGAATTCCAGCCTCTCGATGTATTGCTTGCCCTTGTCAATGCTGGACGTGAAAGGAAGAACTACCTCTGCATGGCGGCCGTAACAGCTCACGAGTGAGATCCTGTCGCGCTTCTGGTAAGCGTCCAGCATCAGTTCGCCGAGCGCGTCCTTAATGCCCTTCATCTTGGCATCCATGACCATCGAGCTGGAGGCGTCGAGGACCAGGCAGATGAGCGTGGATATCTTCCTCCGACGGACCTTCTCCCGGTAGTCGCGCTTCTTCACCTCAATCTTGCCGCCTTGTGAATGCATGATCGCGGCTTTAATTGTAGGAAGAATGGCGATGTCGGTGACACCGGAAGTTTTGGGAGGTCGTGATTTGAGGTATCGGCCTTGGGTGCCGACCGTCATGATGTCGGTGCGCCTGCCAGTCTTGACAGTGCCAGTGACGATGCGCTTCGATTTCTGCTGAAGCAATGTGCTCATCAGTTTCTTCAAGTCCCCCGGCGGCATTGTGGAAATCCTCAGGTCAATAAGTTAATTCGGCATTATATAATTATCTTACGCGCGCAAGTGTTCGGCGGAATGGTATCTCAATAATGATTTTATTTGTCTGGGTCTAGGAACTGGGGTCTAGGGACTAGGGACTAGGG
>DAJR01000009.1:77054-86445 GCA_002496385.1 Methanomassiliicoccales archaeon UBA147
AACAAAGCCCCTAGCCCCTTTATACTATTTTGTAAACAAAGACCCTAGCCCCCGTTAACCCAAAAGAATTGAAAAACAGCAAACCGTGAACAACAATTTAAAATTTCATAATGCTGAACTTTTAATTACATGTACCTTGATAGTGCCAATACCCTCAATTCCGGCTTCCACCTCGTCGCCAGCCACTATAGGTCCAACACCCTCGGGGGTTCCGGTGGCGATTATGTCTCCGGGCTCGAGGCCCATTATCCCGGAAACATGGGAAATGATCTCGGGAATGCTGTAAATCATCATGCCGGTGCAGGATCTTTGCCTATACTGCCCGTTCACCTTCAGCCATATCTCCAGGTTGCCGGGATTCTGAACCCTGGACGCTGGAACGCCCTCGGAAATCGGTGCAAAGGTGTCGAAGCCCTTGGCGGCCGCCCACGGCTTTCCGGCTTTCTTCGCCTTGGCCTGGAGGTCCCTCGCTGTCACGTCAATCAGCACTGCGTACCCCAATACATGGGCCATTGCCTTGTCGGCCGGTATCTTGGCACCCCCCTTGCCGATTATCACGGCCAGCTCGACCTCATGGTGAACGTCGTTCGACTCAGGTGGTATCACGATCTCCCCGCCGTCGTGAATGATGGAACTTCTCGGCTTCAGGAAGAATTCCGGCTTCTCGGGCGCAGCGGAGCCCATCTCCTCGGCATGTGCGCGGTAGCTCCGGAGCAGGCAAACTATCTTGCCAACCTCGATTTTTTTGCCTTCAATTTTAACAAAGGTCATGGTTTCAGTACCTGCGAAGCTGAAATCGCCTGTTTGTATTAAAATCTAGCCTCATCCCGGTGCCGCACCCCAAAAAGCTCTTTATCCCTCGCAGCATTTGAGTAGGCATGAACCTCTCAACCCTCGCCCGCTACCCGTTCCTCCCAGAATCGTCCGGATACCTGAAGGAGAGAGGCATCACGCTGGACGCATTGGTGAACTCCGCGGTTTACGAGCCGACAAGGCATGCGGGCCGCAGGCGGGTCATGGAGGCGCTGGCTGACGGTGTCGTGGGGGAGCGGGACACCGCGGACGAGGTCGATGCCCTGGTCGAGATGCTGTCCTACGCCGTTGCCAGGATTATCGTCTCCTGCACCGCTGACGATCATCTCACCCAGAGATATGCTCTTGCCGAGGCTGTAGCCACCGAGAGAAGGCTGCTGTCTGAGAAACTTGATTTCGTGATCGACATCGCGGCCTTGCTGGGGCTTGACGCCATAAAGCTGAACGAGACAGAGGTGAGCGTCCATTTCACCGATTACCTGAGCCACAGCAGCCAGATGAGGGCGGAGGAGTGGAAGCTGGTGAACCAGGAGATGGACAGGGGCAGGGTCAGGCTGAACCAGCAGAAGCTGGCCAGGCTGCTTCAGCATGCGATAAAGGAGAAGATAGAGGGCGAACTGCCGCTTCCGGTGAATGACAGAATAATCGGGGCTTTCAGCAACTCGATAGACCTTGTCGGGGAGGAGGTCGAGCGCAGAAAGGCCAAGTTCGAGAAGGAGAGCTACGGCAAGGTGAGCTTCCTGCGGCTGCCGCCGTGCATGAAGAAGCTGATGGCCATGATGAAGAAGGGGGAGAACGTGCCCCACGTGGGCAGGTTTGCGCTGACGTCCTTCCTGCACATAATCGGCATGAGCAATGACGAGATCGTGGCGGTTTTCTCATCCTCCCCGGATTTCAAGGAACAGCTGGCCAGGTATCAGATAGACCACATAACAGGAAAGAGCTCGGGAGTCGAGTACCTCCCCCCCGAATGCGCCACGATGAAGTCCCAGGGCATCTGCTTTGACCCGGACTCACTCTGCAAAAAGAAATGGCTGCACCACCCTTTGAATTATTACCGGGTGAAGGGCAAGAGGCGCGATAAAACCACCAGGGAAAAGCAAGAGAAAGAAGCGTCTATTTCTTCTGACGCTTAGACAACTCTCTCCATATCCTGCGGCCGCGCTGGAGGGCTGTGAAATGCCCGGCTATCGCGAACCATCCCAGAAGTATGTCGAAGGGCGTGAGGGCTATGTCGAGATATGGCACCGTGTATATCACAGATGTGTTCCAGAAGAACAATATACCCCAGAGGACGAGGGGGGCCAGCATCATGAGGACCAGGCGGTCGGCGCGGCCCAGTATCCCGCTGTAGTCCCTTTCCACGCCCACAGCCTGCGCCTGAGTTCCGAGGTAGCTGGTCATCAGCACACCGGTGAGTCCAAAAAATCCGATGAGCCAGTTGCAGTACCCGGAGACCATGATGCCCAGTATGAGGAATATGTCGGCATACCTGTCCAGCACATGGTCGAGGAAGTCGCCCCGGAGGCTTGCTTTCCCTGTCAGTTTGGCAACCTTGCCGTCGAGGGCGTCCATCAGGGCACTTCCCATCAGCACGGCGACGGATACGATGAGCAGCCAGTACCAAGTTGCAGATAGGTAGAACAGTACGCCGGTGAGCGCCGCGAGGATGATGGCAACGGCTGAAATATGGTCCGGGTTGATGCCTGTAAGATGCTTGGCCATCGGAACGAGCACCCTGTCCGCCGTGTCCCTGTGCTTGTCTAGTACCAATCCATCACCGCCCCGCTCCAGTCTATCTTTCCGGGTGAGTACTCATCCGCATCGCCGTTGATAATGTTTTCGATGGCATTTGCCACCTGCTCGGGTTTTACATTACTGGTGTCTATCTCAAACACGGTTTCGCAGGCCTCAATGGCCTCTGTCAGGACCACGTCTATGGCCTCTGCTTCAAGGTTCTCCATGAGCTTTTCGCGGGAGTAATTCCTCGCTGACAAGCGTTTCCTGATCTCCTCGGGATGGCATCTCAGTATTATGCAGAAATCGTTCGGGAGATGGTGGGCCAGATGGCCGACGATTATCAGCGTTTGAGGTGATTCGGGCATGGATTTGGACAGCTTATCCGTGTCCACTTCCTTGCCGCCTTCCGCCGTTTCCAGGGCACCGTGCTGGGCTGCCAGCTCCTCCACCGTGCTGACAGCGAACCCGCGCTTGGACAATATGGTGGCCGCGCTGGTCTTGCCTGTTCCGGGGGTGCCTGTGAGTGCGACGTACATCGGTGCAGGAAATGCCTGCCGGTTTTTAAAGGATATGTTATCACCGGAAACCATAGATGGAGGACTGTTCGGGTATGTCTGCGGCAAGTTGTGGCCCTTAGAAGTGCCCGCACAATGACGCCCAGCCAGAGCAAATGCTATATAGTAGCACCCCATATATTGGATAAATATATAACAATTTAGAATAATAAACATTTGGTGGCTGCAAATGGCGTCTGGAATTGTCGCTCGGATAGGCAAGGGGATTCTCGAATTCGTTTGGAATCTCAATTACCGAACCTGGAGACCGCATCTGAAACACTGCGGGAGAAATGTGGCATTTCACGGATGGATAGAGATAAACGACCCGCAGAATGTGAGCATCGGCGATGGGACGTCCATCCACAGCGCCTTCATTCAAGGCGCTGGCGGCGTTACCATCGGCGAGCATATAAATTTTGGTCAGAACCTGGTAATCTACTCGGCAAACCACCGTTTCGAGGGCGCCACCGCGCTGCCCTATGACAAGGAACTGATCAAGAAGCCCGTCACCATAGGCGACTGTGCCTGGTTGGGAGCGAATGTGTGCGTGGTGCCGGGAGTGACTATCGGAGAAGGGGCAATAGTTGGCCTCGGGTCGGTGGTGACAAGCGATGTCCCGCCCCTGGCCATTGTGGGGGGCAACCCTGCCAAGATAATACGGTACAGGGACAAAGGGGAGTATGAGAGGCTGAAGAGCCAGAAAAAATACTTCAGCGCGCTCAGATGAGCACGACATTGAGCGCTTATGGAAGAGTTCCATCAAAAATGTTAATATCCACCCGTTCTATGCTTGTCTAATGGCAGAAAAGAAAAACATTCTGATGCTGCTTTCCAATCCATTCAGGCCGGACCCGAGGGTTCACAAGGAGGCGAAAACCCTGGTCAAAGCGGGCTATCGCGTCACGATCATCTGCTGGGACAGGGAGCAGAAATACCCGAAGGAGGAGGCCATCGACGGCATAACCCTGATACGCCTGGGGCCGAGGTCCAACTTCGAGGATACAAAAATTTTCCTGAAGACATTGCCAAAGTTCTGGAAGCTTGCCAGGAGGGAAATGGCCGGCATGAGTCCCGACATAATCCATGCCCATGACCTGGACACACTTTCGCCCGCCGTCAAGGAATCCAGGAAAAGAAACATCCCCCTGATATACGACAGTCATGAGATATACCACGAGATGGCATCCGAGAGGTTGGGCCGAACCATGGTGGGAATCGTGAGACGCTATGAGATCGGAATCGTGAAAAAACCGGACGCCGTGATTTGCGTGAACGAGAGGTTCAGGGACAGGCTGAAATCATGGGGTGCCAGGAATGTGACCGTGGTCATGGGATGCCCGCCCAAGCCTGAAGCCCCGGATGGGCTGGTGAACAAACTGAGAGGGGAAATGTCCCCTGACGGGAAACCGGCCGTCATGTACATCGGGGTGCTGGAACCCAACCGGAACCTGATGGAGTTGGTTGAGGGGTTCGCCGGAGAAAAGGCCCGTGGCGCCAGGCTGCTGGTCGGCGGATACGGCACGCTTGAAAAACAGATAGCCGGGATGAAAGGCCCGAGATTTAAATTCATAGGCCCGGTGAAGCCGGCCGACCTTCCTGCCTACACGTTGGCGGCCGACATTCTTGTGGCTGTTTACAACCCGGCCTTCGGGAACAACCGCGACTCCGCGCCAAACAAACTGTTCGAGGCCATGAGCGCGGGCAAGCCAATAATCGTGGCGAAGGGAACATGGACAGGCCAGACCGTTGAAAGGACTGGATGCGGACTCAGCGCGGCTTATGGCACCGACGAAGTGTTCGCGTCGATTGAGAGATTGATAGATGACAAAGCATTGTATGAAAGATGCTCGTCCAATGGTATCAAAGCATTCAACGAGGAATATAACTGGCCCATCATGGAGAAGCGATTATTGGACCTCTATTCAGGATTTGCCGTCCCCAAGAATTAAGACCTTCCACCCGGCACCCCTCCAAACCGCCGGGTCGATGACGTTCCTGGTGTCGAATATCAGTCTGCCGCGGACAAGCTTTTGGGCATCGCCCGGTCTGATATTGCAGTATGCCGTGTGATTCGTGGCGATGAGCGTGGCATCCGCGTCTTGAAGGGTTTCCTCGAGCGTGTGCAATTCCACAGGCGAAGCCTTCACGAACGGGTCATGGGCCATGACTGCGGCGCCTCCCGCCGCCAGAAGACGGAATATATCCAGCGACGGGCTCTCCCTGGGATCGCCAACATTCCCCTTGTAAGCTATGCCCAACAATGCGACCTTCTTTCCGGATAAATCGCCCATCTCGCTTTTCAGCCTTGATACAACCACGCCGGGCATGGAAGAATTGACTTCCCTGGCCGTTGACAGTAACCTGGCAAGCCCGGGGCTGACGCTGTCGATTATGAAATATGGGTCCACGGCAATGCAGTGACCCCCCACACCTGGACCGGGTGTGTGGATGTTCACCCTGGGATGCCTGTTCGCTATCTGGATAGCCTCCCAGACGTTGATGCCTAACTCAGGAGCCATTTTTGCCAGCTCGTTGGCGAACGCTATATTCACATCCCGATAGGAATTCTCGACGAGCTTCACGAACTCTGCGGTCGTGGCGTCTGTAAGATATATCTGGCCCTTGACGAAACATGAGTAAAGTGATCTTGCCCTCTCGGATGCACGGGCCGTCAACCCGCCCATCACCCTGTCCAGATCCTGTATCTCTTTGAGAATGTTCCCGGGGATCACCCTTTCCGGCGCAAATGCCAGGTCAATATCTTTCGTCGGGTCGAAGCCTTTCTTCTTCACCATCCCGGCAATGAGGCGGGCCGTTGTGCCGGGCGGAACTGTAGATTCGAGGATCACCATGTCGCCGTTCTTGAGGACGCCGAGGATGCTGGCCATGCCGCTCTCAACATAGTCAAGGTCGGGGGTCCTGTCCTTTTTAATGGGCGTGGGCAGACACAGTATGAACACATCGGAAGGCTCGGGGGAACCGGCAAGCTTCAGGTCACCCGAGCCAAGGACACTTGCCACCAGGTCATGCAATCCCGGTTCCTCTGACGGGGCGGCGTTCTCCTGGAGGGATTTCAGAACTGCGGGATTGACATCCACGCCCAATACCTTGTTCCCGTTCTTGGCCAGCATTGCGGCTGTGGGCAAACCGATGTATCCGAGGCCTATGACGCATACTTTCATGGTTCCGCCCCCAAGACTATCCTGGCTATATTTCTTCCGGCATGACCGTCGCCGTAGGGCGAGGGGGTTTCCGGTGTGCTGTGCACCTTGGCCTCTTCGGCGATTGCCAGGGCGACTGCTTCGGGAGCGGTGCCGACCACGGTGGCATAACCCGAGTCCACTGCTTCCGGCCGCTCTGTGCTCCTGCGGAACACGAGTACCCTTTTCCGGATGGAGGGGGAGGTTGCCTCTTCCTGTATGCCGCCCGAGTCGGTGAGGATAAACCTGCATCTTTTCATCAGAACCAGGAAATCGAAGTATCCGGCGGGCGGGAGCAGGCAGACATTGTCTGAACCAGCAAGCTTTTCATAGAGGCCGAACTGCCTTAGCATCTTCTCGGTTCTCGGATGAACTGGATAAACCGCCGGAAGCGGCGCGGCGACCAAGGCATCCACCAAACCGCCCAGCACCACCGGGTCGTCGACATTCTCGGCTCTGTGTGCGGTAACAAGGATGAAATCGTCAAACGGGACGCTGTCCATTACACCGCTCTTATCCGCGGCTACCCTGACATAGGTCTCGCACGCGTCTATGACCGTGTTGCCTGTCATGTGTATGCTGCCCCAAACCTTCTCGGACTCCAGAATCCGGGCGGAGCTTGGGGTTGGGGCGAACAGAAGGTGGGAGATGTGGTCGGCTATCCTGCGGTTGTATTCTTCGGGCATGCGGCGGTCATTGCTCCGCAGGCCCGCCTCAACGTGCCCGACCTTAATCCCCATCTTTGCTGCTGTGAGCGCGCCTGAGAGGACGGTGTTGGTGTCGCCCTGGACCAGCACGCAGTCCGGCTTTGAATCAATAAGGACCTTCTCCAGCCTGAACATGCACTCCGCGGTCTGGAAAGCCTGGCTGCCGGACCCGACTTTAAGGTAATGATCCGGAGTTCTCACCCCCAGGTCCCTGATGAAACTTTCCGACAGAGCGTCATCATAATGCTGGCCGCTGTGGATGAGAATCGCCCTTTCGCCTTCCGACTCGAGGGCAAAGAGAAGAGGCGCCATTTTGATTATCTCGGGCCTGGTGCCCAACACGATCGCCGAGGTCATGCGGGGGTATGAGTGTATCTTGAATAAATGATTTATCGTATATCTTAATTATATGAAGGTATATCGCCCAGTAATGCGCAAGAACCGCTTCGAGAAGGCAAAGAACAAACGCCTGGGCATAGCGAGGGAGCGAATAGCCATGCTGTTGGACATGGCGGAAAAGCGGGCGCTGGCCGGGGAGATGGACCTTGCGAACAGGTATGCCCTGCTCGCAAGGAAGATAGGGATGCGGTACAATCTGCCGATGCCGAAAGGGTTCAACCTCAGGTTCTGCAGGAGATGCCTGAAATACCTTGTGCCTGCCAGGAACGCGAGGTTCAGGACCTCGTCCGGAAGATTGAGCCGCCAGTGCCTGGAATGCGGCGCGGTCTACCGCATGCCGCTGAAGCCAAGGAGTTCGTAACATGGACAAAACATTGAGGGACAGAAAGAGCATCGCAGCAAAACTGGAGGCCACGGTTCGCATGGGAAAATCAGGTGTCACAACCGCCCTGATCGAGGAGATAAAGGCCCAGGTCAAGAAGAAGGGAATGGTCAAGGTGAAATTGCTGGGCACCCGAAGGGAGGAGACCAAGCAGATTGCTGCCGAGCTGGCTCAGCGCTGCAACGCGGAACTGGTGGACGTCAGGGGAAACACAGTCAGCCTGTGGAAGAGATCTGAATGACGATGATTTTATAAGTGAAGTTTCATGCACCGGCGATGCCGACCGTAAAAGTCAACGATATCTCAATTAATTACGAGGTTCATGGGCAGGGCGATCCCCTGGTTCTGATAGGGGGGCTCGGAACCGATATCTCGATCTACAGGAAGATGATTGAGCAGTTCTCGGAAAAGTTCAAGGTGCTGGCCTTCGACAATCGCGGCGCCGGGCTTACGGACAAGCCAGACATCCCTTACACGATAGAGATGATGGCAGATGACACCGCTGCCCTCATGGCCTCTGCCGGCATTGAGCGGGCAAGCGTGCTGGGCACATCCCTGGGCGGGCGCATAGCCATGGCCCTGGCATTGAGGCACCCCCTCCGTGTCAACAAGTTGATTCTCACTTCCACGTTCGCAAGCCAACCGGAGAAGAAGCTTCCCAAGAGCTATCATGCCATCAAGCTCGCCACCGCATGGATAAGGCCAATCAGGAAGAAGACGCAGCCCTACTACGCCTTCGTCTGCCAGTTGGAGGCATCCCGGAAGTTTGTGTGCTCAGACAGGCTGGGAGAGATACAGGCTCAGACGCTGATACTGCATGGCCTGAAAGACAATATTGCGCCTTTCAAGCTGGCCGAAGAATTGCATGCGGGCATAGCCGGCTCGAAATTGATATCTTTCCAGGGGGGGCATGCCTTCCCTTTCATGCAGAGAGAACGCTTCATCACCGAGGTTCTCACATTTCTGGCAGATTACTGACAGCATGCATTTTTGACATTTCCCTTTGGACCGCGCCCCTTTTCATACACCCGGAAATGTTTCTCAATCCGATGTTTATAAAATAAGGGATGAACATAATATATGACGCTAACTTGCACGACTACAAAGAGGTGAGAGGAATGAGAATACTAATCGCAGATGGTAACAAGAGTTCAAGGGACAGACTGAAAAAGATATTGTCAAAAGCAGGCCACGAGGTATTTATTGCCTCTGATGGCGTCGAAGCATTCCATGCCTATGAAGACAACAACATAGACATTGCTTTCATTGGTTGGACAATCCCCAAGATGAGCGGCACTGAACTCTGCCTCAGGATCAGAGACTATAACCTCAAGACAAGCCATGTATCGTATCTTATCCTCGTTTCTGCAAAGTCCGAGAAGCACGACATGGTGGACGGCCTTGATGCCGGGGTGGATGATTTCGTCATCAAGCCATATTCAGAGAGTGTGATAGTCTCCCGTGTCCGGGTAGCCGAGAGGGTACTGGAAACTAAATACAACAAGATTCCCAAGGTCACGCCCATCAAGGACAAGGAAATCCTGCCGGTGGCCATCCTGAACGAGGAGCACCGCCTGATACACAAGATTACCG
>DAJR01000007.1:0-16566 GCA_002496385.1 Methanomassiliicoccales archaeon UBA147
CCGATTTAGTGTAAATATGCCGAGAACCCTCAGTCCTTCAGGGCTGAGATGAATCGGCATGAGCAGTCGTAGATCTACCGTTGCATGCCGTCCTAATACATTCAAAGAAAATCGAAGCCTTCCAGCTTCGATAAATCAGGCATGCAACCGCCCTGTAGTAAACATACAGCCGCGAATCCACTGGCATTGATGCAACTCAGAAACGCCAGTCCCTTTCGCTAACCATACTTGGTTAGCGTTAAGACGAGGCTGTGCCTCGCCTGTTTAGGGGCTGGTAGTTTACTGGGAATGTCGGAACTCAATACATTATCATTCCGCCATTGACATGAATGACCTGGCCTGTAATGTAATCTGAATCTGCCGAGCACAGAAACCTTGCGGCTTTGCCTATATCCTCGGGAAGGCCCAGCCTGTGCTTCGGTATGTCTTTCAGGACCTCGGACTTCTGTGCCGGGCTGTCAAACACAACCATGTCGGTGTCTATGTAACCCGGTGCAATGGCGTTGACATTGACTCCATGCGGTGCAAGCTCTAATGCGAGAGATTTCGTCAGGGCAAGGACCGCGCCTTTGGACGCCGCGTAATGAACTTCATGGTCGGTTCCGGTGTAGGCCACGCATGACGATATGTTCACGATCCTGCCGGACTTCTTCCCGATGAGATGCGGCGCGAAAGCCTTGGCGACGAGGAATGTGCCGGTTATATTGACGTCCATGACCCTGTGCCAGTCCTTTTCTGAAAGTTCCCAAGATTTGAGGTGCTGGTGAATGCCCGCGTTGTTGATAATGAAATCAGCCCCCCCGAGCTCCCCAAGGACAGTGTCGCGCATTTTCGCGACATCGCCTGCATCAGCCACATCGCATTTTATCATGGCCGCTTTTCTGCCCATGGCCATTATGGAATCTGCCACCTGCCTCGCCTTTCCCTCCTCCGCCCTGTAAACCACTGCGACATCCGCCCCATGCTTGGCCATCTCCATTGCGATGCCCCTTCCGATGCCTCTCGAGGCGCCTGTGACCACCGCTACCTTTCCCTCGAATTCCAATGACATAGTAACGGCCTGGGATTTCAGACAACCTTATTAAGCATTTTCAGGATATGCCCCCTATGAAACCCGACATAGACATTGCCAGGGAAAAGAAGCTTGAGCCGATTGAAGCCATCGCCGAGAAGATGGGCCTGAACCCGGACCTCCTTCTCCCGTTCGGGTGCAGCAAGGCCAAGGTCGCAGTTGACCGGATAGACCTGTCAAGGAAAAAGGGCAAGATCATCCTGGTCACGGCCATGAGCCCCACACCGGCCGGGGAAGGAAAAACAACAGTGGCCATCGGCCTGTCCATGGCGCTTTGCAAACTCGGCCACAATGCCGTTGTCGGACTCAGGGAGCCGTCGCTGGGCCCCGTGTTCGGGATCAAGGGCGGCGCTGCCGGCGGCGGATATTCGCAGGTGCTGCCGATGGAGGACATCAACCTGCATTTCACGGGAGACCTCCATGCCGTCACGACAGCCCACAACCTTCTCTCGGCGCTGGTGAACAACAGCATGCATTACAGCAACGAGTTCAACCTGGACTCCAGGAGGATAGATTGGCCCCGCGTCCTGGACATGAACGACCGTTCGCTCCGCCAGATAGTGGTGGGGCTCGGCGGAAAGGAGGGCGGGATGGTGGACGAGTCAAGGTTCGACATCACAGCCGCTTCTGAGGTAATGGCCATGCTGTGCCTCTGCAGCAATCCCAGGGAGCTGAAGGCCATGCTCGGCAATGCCATGGTGGGTTTCAGCATCGATGAGAAACCTGTATACTGCCGCGACCTGAATGCGGCCGGCTCGATGGCCGTCCTCCTTAAGGATGCAATACTACCCAACCTTGTCCAGACGATCGAGGGCACACCCGCTGTAATTCACGGCGGCCCTTTTGCCAACATAGCTCACGGGACATCGTCGCTCATCGGGGCGAAGCTCGGGCTCGCATACGCCGATTTCTATGTTACGGAAGCAGGGTTCGGCTCAGACCTTGGCGGCGAGAAGTTCTTCGACATATTCTCCAGGAAATCCGGCCTGCCTGTAGCCGCGGTCGTGATAGTCGCCACCGTCAAGGCGCTGAAGTATCACGGCGGGATGAAGAAGAAGGACCTGGCCATCGAGGATGTCGGCGCGGTCGGGAGAGGCTTCGCAAACCTGGCGAGACACATCGAGAACATCAAGGCGTTCGGGTGGGCCCCGGTTGTCGCCCTCAACATACGCGAGAACGACACCGAACCGGAGATATCCTTGGTCATGGACCTCTGCGCCTCATCCGGGGCGGACTGCATCAGGACCAAGGTGCACTCCGACGGCTCCGAGGGCGGAATCGAGTTGGCCAAATCAGTTCTCTCCCGAATCCAGGAGAAAGCTCCCAGGTTCGCCTATCCCCTTGACATCGGAATAAGGGAGAAGATAGAGAAGCTGGCAACTGACATCTACCGTGCCGGTGACGTAGTGTTCTCGCCGTATGCGAAAAGGCAGATGGAGCTGTGGGCCGAGCTCGGTTACTCCGGGCTCCCGGTGTGCGTCGCAAAGACCCAGTACTCATTCTCGGACGACCCCAAGCTCCTGGGTGCGCCCGAGGGATTCGAGATGCATGTGAGCCAGGTGATGATATCATCCGGGGCGGGATTCATGATACCGATAGCGGGCGAGATAACCCGGATGCCGGGGCTTCCCCGCCGCCCGTCGGCGGAATTGATAGACCTGGACGATGACGGTAAAATAATCGGGCTTTCATAAAACGATTAATCGCCTTTCTTTTTCCTGTACATGCGGTGCGTGACCCTGTCCCTGTATTGAAGCCTGTCGAGCTCGCGGATGTGGTTGTCAAGTGCGATAAGGCTGGATTCCATCATCTTCTCCATCCATCTGGCTTCCTTGGGGTTGGGAAACTTGTCTTTGCTGTTCCTCAGCCTTTCCAGGCAGTCGCTGAGATGCTGCGCCTGTTCCCTGAGGTTTTCTATGTCCGCGGGCACGTCACCGGGAACGACCCAGGCACTAAAAAGGTTTTCTCAGACGAACAGGATGGAATTGCCCCTCTTCCCGACCGTCCTGAGCATCCCCATGCGCCGCATAGTGTACGTGATGTCCCCGGCCTGCCTCGCCCTGCAGCAGAGAATGGCTGCCAGCTCCCTGTTCGTGAAAGGAATCGGCAGGTCCGCGGGAAGCAGTTTCCTGAAATCTGAATAGGAGGCGAGCGGAATGCGCTCCACGACCTCGACCAGCCTGCGGTCATGGACATACCAGCCGTTCCACCGACGCCTCTTCGGGTCCTGCCTGCGATGCTCCTCCTCCCTGGTCATCAGTATCTCAAAGGTGAGGTTGGGGTGCATGACAATGTCCCTGATGTAAACCAGCTCCGGGAATATGTCGATGGGCCTCCCGACCTTGGGCGACCTCTTCCTGGCCACCTCCCTGCCTGACGCGTCCTGCCTGATTATCATTTTCTCGACGGCTATCGGGTGTACCAGATGCACTGGGTAATAGCCGAGGAGGTGGGAGAGTTTCCGCCTCATCGCTCCGAAGTTCCTGGTCTGTATCTCTATGAGCAGCCCGTCCCGGTATATGTCGGCGACGAAACCGTCAACCTCTCTCTCTATATGGTCGCCCGGCCGAACGAGGTAGTCCTTGATGTCCTGGTGGAGGCCCTTCTCCGCCAGGGTTCCGATGATTGGGGTCTTCACGTGGGTGTATCGTCGAAATGTTATTTATGGCTTTCAAATGCACCGGGTCCTGTTGCCGCGGTGGAACTGGAACACATATCCTATAAACTCCAGCTTCCCCCTCTCGTGCACGAGCGCGCTGTCGTCGGATATGGCGAAAATCTTCGTTGCGGATTTCTCCGAGAGCGCCTGAAGCTCGCTGTCCGGCGAGATGCCGGCCTGCGAATTGTCATCGCTCATGTAATGCACGGAAACCGCGAAATCCAGGTCCCCGAAGCCCCTGAAGAACCTCGTCTCGGGCGCACCCCCCTGCCCGACCACTGCGGCATATTTCCTGCACAGGGCGAGTGCCCCGGCGCTGTTGCCGACGATGACCCCGCCGAACTCGGCCAGTATCTCATCGCCTCTCGAAACCAGCATCCTGTCGACGAGCACGGCCGGGTTTCCTCCGGGAAGGTAGATCAGGTCCGATGTCGCCGCCTTCTTCACGAGCGCGCCGTAAGGATCCCAGGGTTCCGCGAACTGAACTGTCAACGCCCCCAGGTCCATGAAGTATTCCGTGACCAAAGCCCGGTACTCCCCCTCCTTGTCCGCGCTATCGTGGGTCCAGGGAAATATCAGCACCGTGGGGTTCCGGCCCGCATCTCCGATGGCCCTCAGCATAATGTGTCTGGAGGACCTCTTCCCGACATCCTCCCCGCCGAGCAGATACAACCGGCTCATGGCATCACCAGATGCACTGATTGTTAATAATTATTTTCAGCGAGCTTGCCCCGGATGCCGTCGGCAGTGATGGACCCTGCAGTCTCCTGGAACCACTTCCGGGCCTCCCCGACCTTCGCTTCCATCTCCTCAGGCCGGAAGAACACCAGTTCTTCCAGTCTCTTCACGACGTCCGATGGGAGGTCGTAATAGATGTAACGCGAGGCATAGTTGTACCTCTGGGGGCAGTATTTCATGCGCAGTACCTCGACAAGCGGCCGGAATGTCTGGCCCAGGTAGAAGAACATTGCCTCCACATGGTTCCCCCGGTTCGTTTCCTTCATCGGCATTATGTGGAAAATCTCGAATAGGTTCTTCTGGATTTCGAGCCTGTCCATGATTGCCTTGGCATGGGCCTCCGGGTCTATCTTTGCCTCCTTGATCAACCCCTTCTTGTCGAACCTGGCCCTCGGGATTCCGTGCGTCGCCCAGACATCGAACTTGTCCGCCTCCGTGTGTTCCTTCATGACAGCCAGATCGATGAGCAGGAACGGGCTCGCGTTCTTCAGCTTGTAGAAACACTGGGAATGCCCGTGCCATGTCGGTTCGGGCAGCCTGAACCTGGCAACTGTTCCCCCCAGCTTCTCGACCGCCGTATCAACCACCTTGAAAACATCCTCGACGCGGTCATCATCCACGATTGCCTGGGCGTCAATGTCCGACCATTCATCTGCGCGGTGAAATCCCGCGGCCCCGCCCTCCCAGAACGCGTGAACGTAATCCAGGGGCTCCAGGGCTTCGGTCAAAGTATCCAGCACATCCTTTCTCGTGAGTTGGGCCATGTTATCGCAATCCGAATATTGTCAAACGATAAAATCATTGCCTTAATCTCTTTTCACTCTTGGTAGATTCGATGTAATAACAACTGGCTGCATATGCCAGAAATCCCAGGGCTCCAAAGACCGGCAGGAATAACGGTTTCGCGTCATAGAAATACAGATGATTGTCCTCCACCGTTGTCCAGATGACAATTCTGTAACTCGTCTCCTCCTGGGTCCAGTTGAACCCGCCATCGAGGACCGCGTAGAGGGACATCATGGACCTGCCTGAATCCTCGAGCACGGTGGGCTCGCTCCCCGCGATGCCTATATATCTGTCCACATGGACCGGATATAGCGGAAGGAACACCACGAAGATGAGCAACAATGCAAAGACAACGATCTTACCGGGACCTGGCTTCAGCATGATAGCCAGGGCTTTTGCACTTTCCTTTTTGGTGGTCTCCATACAATAATGATGACATTCTAGGTATAAAAAAATGTGGATTCGATAATTATTTATCCATTCCAGTCATCAAGTGTTCCGGTGAATTATGGAAAGATGCTTCTGGGCAAGCGGCGATGATTTTTACATAAAATACCATGACGAGGAGTGGGGCATGCCTGTCCATGACGACCGCCTGCTTTTCGAATTCCTCATCCTGGAGGGATTCCAGGCCGGGCTGAGCTGGCACTGCATCCTGAAGAAGCGCGAGAACTTCCGCAGGGCGTTCGACAGCTTCGATCCGGTGAAAGTTTCGAAGTACGGGGAAAAGAAAATTGGATCCCTGATGCAGGACACGGGCATCATCCGCAACCGGCTCAAGATATTGGCCGCAGTATCAAACGCCAGGGCATTCCTGGATGTTCAGAAGGAGTTCGGCTCCTTCGATGAATACATCTGGGGCTTCGTGAAAGGCAAGCCCATAGTCAATCGTTGGAAGGGCGACGGGGACATACCGGCGAAGACCGGGCTCGCAGAGAGAATATCAAAAGACCTCAAGGCCAGAGGTTTCAAATTCGTGGGTCCGACCGTTGTCTATGCCCATATGCAGGCCACCGGCATGGTGAACGACCATCTGACATCATGCTTCCGCTGGAAAGAGGTCCAGGAATGAAAGCGGAACTGATCGCGCCATGAAATTTGCAGATGTATCGCAAATAATTAAACCGAAACCACATTATGCCCCCCATGGGCGTCCGCCATCCTGTCAAAGCCAGATACTCGCACAGTTCCGACGGGCTGCTGCTGGTTGCCGCAGCCATATGGGGGTTCGCATTCGTGGCCCAGCGCATGGGCATGGAGCATGTCGGCCCCTTCACCTTCAACGGGATAAGGTTCGCCCTCGGTGCCGCCATCTTATTGCCAATCATTTGGTGGCTTGGGAGAACTAAGAAACCGAAGCCTGGAAAAATTGCTTTGGGCGGCGGGCTGGCAGCCGGCCTGCTTCTCTTCATGGGCGCCTCGCTCCAGCAGATTGGCCTGGTGACGACCACTGCCGGAAACGCCGGTTTCATAACCGGCCTCTACATCATCCTGGTCCCGATGTTCGGATTGTTCCTCGGGACGAGGACCGGTCCCGGCACAGCGGCCGGCGCGGTCCTGGCATTCACCGGCCTGTATCTGCTGAGTGTGAGAGACGGATTTCATATGTCCAGCGGTGATTTTCTTGTATTCATCGGCGCTTTCTTTTGGGCAGGCCATGTGCTGCTGATAGGCCGCCTGGCCCGCAGAACCGACACGCTGAAGCTGGCGGCCGTCCAGTTCTCGGTCTGCGCAGCGCTGAGCATGGGATTCGCCATCGCTCTGGAGACCATCACCGCCGAAGGCATCCTGGCAGCAGCAGTTCCCATTCTGTACGGCGGCCTGATATCGGTTGGCATCGCCTACACCCTGCAGATAGCCGGGCAAAAGAGGGCGCGTCCCTCCCATGCTGCCATCATCCTGAGCCTGGAAGCGGTTTTCGCCGCGCTCGGCGGTTGGCTCATCCTGGGCGAATCGCTGACGCCCAGAAGCCTCGCGGGCGCCGCCCTGATGCTTGCAGGGATGGTAATCTCTCAGGTATGGTTGCGCACCAAGGGCTCTGCTTGGAAAATGCATAACATTTAATATCTCTCGGGCGAATTACCGTCGGGTTGAAAATGAAGCTTTATCTGAAACTGTATTTCAACAGCGACGGTATGCCCACGCTCGAGATAATCAAAAGAGCCAGAAAAATGGGGTTCCGCCCCAGCGTCGGTTATTACGATTTCATGATTGATTTCGACACGCCTGACCAGTACACGAGGATTCTCGGGGAACTGCACGAGATGCTGAAAGGCACCAAGGCCCTTTACACGGTCATGACCAGGGAAGACTGAGCAGCCAATATTTATTTACAGGCTCGGTTATGAGGCCAGCATGCAGTTCAAGTTCTACGACGATGTGGACCCGGAGCAGGTCAACCAGATAAATCTGATTTGCCACAATGAGCCAGCCGACGAGAGAACTCTGGCCGGAATCAGGAAGTCGGATCCGTTCTGCTCGCCCTGGTTCAGGATGTATGCCGTCGAGGGCGAAAGAATCATCGCACAGGTGGGCGCGCAATACCCCCGGATCGAAACGGCCGAGGGAGAAGCAAAAGCAGGCTTCATCGAAGCGGTTGCCGGAACTCCGAGCTTCGCCAGGAAAGGCTATGCGAAGGCGCTCATGAAAAAGGTGCACGAACAAATGCGGGACGACGGCGTCGACATATTCGCGCTCACGACCAGCAGGATACTGGTGGCGTACGACATGTACCCCAAGCTCGGCTATCACGATATCATGGGGTTCAATTGGGGGCTCAAGCGCGGGGCGAAATACCCGAAGGGGGATGTGAAGGTCAAGGTCGCGAGGCATCTGCCGACCGGCGGAGACAAGCTTTTCAGGGAGCTGGCGCAAGGAAATCTTGGCTTTGTCCGCAGACCAAACAGCTATCCCGAGAAGAAATGCAGCTGGGGTGCGCATTACACGAAGGCCGTGTCTTTCTCCAGGGAGGGCGAGCCCATCGGGTATGCGCTGGTCAGACTGATGGAAGATTTCCTGAACGTGAGGGAACTGGTGTGCCCGGACCTGGCTGACATGGCACCCTGCCTCAGAGCCCTGGAGAACAGGTTCCCGAGAAAGCAGGTCAGCCGCTCCATCTCGGGCAGGGATTCCATATCGCAGAGGTTCAGGGACCACGGCTTCGCGGAAGGAGAATCCTGGGGCATGTTCATGGCGATGGATGCGAAAGGCAAGCTGAGCCGGAAGCAGGTCAAAAACATGCTGGGCCTGGGCAGGGACAGGTTCCAGATGTTCGCGCTTGACACATACTGATTTCGATCACTGAGCACAAACACGGACATGCAGACGCAACATGGCTTCCCGATTCAGAAACCCTTTTACCCACACATGTCATCATTGTCCCGATGGAAGAATTTGCGTTGCGTCAGCCGGAGATGGTGGGGCGCGCGGAGGAACTGGCCGATATGCGGACCTTGCTTGATGATGCCGTCGCATCCCGCGGCAGAACAGTATTCATCGCCGGCGAAGCCGGAATCGGCAAGACAAGGCTGGTCACCGAGCTTCTGGGATGCGCCGGGGATATGGGGTGCGACATTGTGCGTGGCTGGTGCCTGGCAGAGAGCATGGAGCCGCTCATGCCCGTTAGGGAGGCGCTGAGGGACGCCGGCATGCTCCATTTGGTCTCCGGGCACCCGCCGCCCCTGGTCGTGTCGTCGTACCTGATGAACGATGCAGGGATGCTCATAGCTAAGGCGGAGAGGGGGGAATCCGGCATCGATCCGGACATATTCGCCGGCATGCTCCAGGCGGTCGGAAACTTCGTCAAGGACTCGTTCGAGATGATGAGCGGGCAAGGCAACGCGAACCTGAACTCGCTGGGCTATGGGAACTACACTATACTGCTCCAAACCGCCGGAAGGCTCACCCTGGCAACGGTTACAGAGGGGGAGAGGAGCGAGTTCCTCATGGAGGACATGAGGTCTTTGCTGGCAGAGATCGGGTCGTCTTTCGATGATTGGAAGGGCAACATGGCCGCGGCGGAGCCGGCCAGACCGAAGGTCTCATGGTTCTTGGAATCCGGCAAGTACGACGGGAAATTTCTGGCAGACGACCCCAAGCTGAAGCGTGAGAACCTTTTTGACAGCGTCCTGCTCGGGCTGCGCAGGGCATCCGCGGAGAAGCCACTCGTGATTTTTCTGGACGACCTGCAGTGGGCAGACCCGACTACGCTGAACCTGCTCCATTATCTTTCAAGGAACACGAGGCAAAACAGAGTGCTCATCGTGGGAACCTACAGGCCCGAGGACCTGTTCCGACCGCAAGGTGAGAGCCCGCATCCGCTAAGCCTATCCATGCAGAACATGAGCCGGGAGGGTTTGTTCACTGAAATCCAACTGCACAGACTTGACGCTGCGAGCACACATGAGATGATCGGGGATGTGCTCGGCCTTCATGCATTTGACGAGACCTTCTTCAGCAGGGTATTCACCGAAACCGAGGGCAGCCCTTTCTTCGTGATCGAAGTGCTCAGACTGCTTGCCGGGAACAAGACAATGATTAGGGGGAATGACGAGAAATGGGTGCTTGCCGGGAGCATGGTCGGGTTGGATATACCCTCCAAGGTGTATGACGTGGTGAAACGGCGCTTGGACAAGCTCAGTGAGGAGCAGAGGGACATGCTCGAATGCGCCAGCGTAGTCGGGGAGGAGTTCCGCTCCGAACTGGTGGAGAGGGCTGCGGGAATCAACAGGATCCGGTTGCTGAAACAACTTAACGACATCGAGAAGATGCACAGGCTCGTGCGCTTCGAGAGGGACAGGTACAGGTTCGAACATGCAAAGATTAGAGAGGTGCTATACAGCGGGATAGGGGAGGAGCTGCGCAGGGAGTACCACAGGACGATCGCGGATGCGATCGGGGAGATGAACAGGAACACGCCCGGAGAGGCGCTGGCAGACCTCGCATACCATTATCACATGGCCGGGGACCCGAGGGCGGTCGATTACCTGGTCATGGCCGGGGACGACGCCCGTGCGCGCTATGCGAACGAAGAGGCGGTCCGCTTCTACCAGACCGCGCTTCCCGATGCCGCTGATTCTGCGAGACAGCGCATCCTGGAGAGCCTGGCTGACGTGCACATGCTGACCGCTGATTACGGCAAGGCCCTCGACTGCCTCGGGAAAGCGCACGCACTGGCTGAGGGTGCGAATGACAGTGCGTCAGTCGGAAGGGTGCTGCGCAAGACCGGCGAGACCCATGAAAAGATGGGAAACTTCGATATGGCACTGGAAGCGCTCGGCCGGGCCAAGGCATCGGAGGAAACCGAACCCCGGGAATGGGGGCGAACGCTCACCGCTGAGGGCTCCGCATTCTGGCGAAAGGGTGACTATGCCAGCGCAATGGCCAGGTTTCGAGAGGCTATTGCATTCCTGGAGAAGGTCGGGGGCGCGGACGAGGAGAGAGCCAACGCACTGCGGATGATAGGCAACATCCACATCAGCCTCGGGGAGAAGGACGAGGCGCTTGAGTGCTCCGAGAGGAGCCTGGAACTGATGGAGAGCATCGGCAACCAGTACGGCATATCTTCCGCCTTGAACAATATCGGCATAGTATACCGAAACATGGGGAATCTCGATCGCGCGCTGGAATGCTACGCCAGGAGCCTTGAGATTCGGAACAAGATGCGTGAGAAGCGCGGCATCGCCTTCTCCCTGATCAACATGGGGAATCTGTATTGGGACAAGGGGGACCTCGATTCTGCGCTCGGCCACTACATGCGCAGCCTGGGCATCCTGGAGGCCATCCAGGACAAGCACGGCCTCGGACTCGCACTCAACAATGCCGGATTGGTTCACACGGCAAGGGGAGACCTGGACCTGGCGCTGAAACACTTCGCGCGCTGCCACGCGATAAAGGAATCCATAGGGGACAAGGAGGGGATGGCTATGGTCCTCAGGGACATAGGTATGGCAGAGATGGACCGCGGCAACCTGGTCGGGTCCGTGGATGCGCTCAACCGAAGCCTGAATATTTGCGAGGAACTCGGGGACAGGCGTCGCCAAGTGCATGCGCTGTGCGGTCTGGCACGCGCAGCAGTTGCGTCCGGGGATGTCGAGGCGGCCCTTGCCCGAAGCAGAATGGCCCTGGCCATCTCGCGCGAGCTCGATCTTTCCAGGGAGGTGGGCATGTGCCATCGGACCCTGGGGGTCGCATTCATGGAGTCGGGAGACAAGGATTCCGCTGAGTCGGAGTTCAACAAAGCGATGAAAATCCTCGGTGAGGTGGGGGAGAAAGTGGAACTAGCCGAGCTCCTCTTCGAGCAGGCAGCGTTACTTGCCGCCACCGGAAGGCAGGCCGATGCCATGAAGAGCCTGGAGCGAGCCAAGGCGATGTTCATGGACATGGGAATGCGCAAACGGGCTGACAGATGTGCGCGGGCGATGGGGGGAACATGAAGCTCTACCAAGTAGATTCGTTCACAAGCCAGATGTTCAAGGGTAACCCTGCCGGCGTCTGCATCCTGACCCAGGACATCCCCGAGGAGGCGATGCGGGCCATAGCCATGGAGATGAACCTCTCGGAAACCGCATTCGTGCGGCAGGAGGGTCTTGAGCATAGTCTGCGCTGGTTCACGCCCACACATGAGGTGGCGTTATGCGGCCACGCGACCCTGGCGGCCGCCCACGTGATGTTCCGCGAGCTCGGGTTCAAGGGCATGGAGATAAAGTTCCGCACCAAGAGCGGACTCCTCACAGCCAGAAAATCCTCGGGCGGCATCACGCTGGATTTCCCGGTCGGCAACCCGGAGCCCGCCGAACTGCCCGGTGCAATATTCGATTCACTCGGCATCTCCCGCGACAGCATCGAAGCAACCCTATTCTGCAGGACCAGGAACAAGTTCCTGGTGCATCTGAAGGACCCCGCCCAGATTCCAAAAATATCGCCCGATTTCGGCAAGATGCTGGAGTATCAGCCTGCCGAATTAATAGGCCTCATCATAACCGCAAAGGGAGAAAAACATGACTTCATATCCAGATTTTTCGCGCCTTGGGTCGGTGTGAACGAGGACCCTGTCACCGGCTCATCCCACACGGTATTGGCTCCGTATTGGGGCAAGCTCCTTGGAAAGACCAAATTGACGGCGCACCAGGCCTCGAAGAGGGGCGGCGAGATGACTGTGGAACTGAAAGACGACCGCGTGTTCCTCACGGGGAACGCGGTGACGGTGTTCGGGACGGAGCTGAATATCACATGCTAGAGGAGCTGTGCTGCTGCACGATAATATTCGTCATCGTCATTGTGATATTTCTCAGAATGTTCGGCAGGGCCGTGATAATCCGCCCGCGCCAAGCTCCGCAACAGCCATACTATCCCCCGCCCCCGCAACAACCCCAGTATCCGCCGCAGGCCGATGATATCGTCATGACCAAATGCCAGTACTGCGGAAGGATGTACGACGAGCGGCTGCCGGGATGCCCGGGGTGCGGCGGGGCATGATAAGGACGCCCAATCACCATTTCATCGTGTAAGTCGCCTTTCTGTCCTTGGCCACCCTGCTCGTGTCCACCTCGATGGTTCCCTTGGTCTTGGTCAGGTCGAAGATTCCCTGGAGCATCCCGTGCCAGTATTTGCACTGGACCTCCTTCAGCTCGCGGTTGGCCAAAGTAACTATTGCCCCGCTCTCGGTGTATTCGACATTCAGTTTCACCGAGTTGTTAACTTTTGGAACGGATTCCATCAGCTTGTCCAGAAGCTTGTTCGGAGGGAGAAAGAGCGTGAAATACCTTTTCGCCCCGATGTTCTGCAGCGAGAACCTCCCCGCCTGGTACAGCTCCTCGGCGCCGTATTTGGCCAGAATGTAATCCATGCACGCCACGGCATAGCCTGCGGGGTATTCCAGCTCGTCAACGATATCCAAGATCTTGAAATCCAGCTTGCCGTTCATCTCCTCCAGTCCGGCCTGGCCGTATTTCTTCTTCATGAAGTCCCTGAAACTCAGCAATACCTGTCCGTTGATGTATTCCCCTGATCCTGCCATGTTCGCCCTCCGGACGAGGACTGAATATCCGGTTAATAATTGTTGCGGGGGGAGGTACATCATACGCCATATACTTTTTCCACCTGAAAGATTCATGATGTTGGCCGGGTGCCCGTGCCCAGTTGTTTCCAGAATGCAATGCGAAGCTAGAGAGAAACGTCTCCATGCCAGAGATTCCAATCGGAAAACATTGGATACAGAATGATGCGGGAAAGTTTTCCGACCCGGTCGAGTTCTCCGAAATTCTGACATGTCAAAAATACTCTATTATACCATCCCATCTAATCTCTTCCTGGTGATTCATTGATATTGATGTGCCCCGAATGCAGCTCCCGCCGTCTTTCTTTAGACCATGGGACTGGAATCTACAGGTGCAAGAAATGTGGTGTGACCTTCGACAAGCCAGTTGAAGTCGATAAAATGAGCCCGGTTACGATTGCCATAATCGTAACTATGGTCATGGTGGCCATAACGGTCATCCTTGCAGCAATCTTGTATTCGATGGTTGTTGCCCTTAAACCCGCAATCTACCTTTACACTCCGAAGGAGGAAAAGGAACGGCTGAAACTCAAGGTCAAAGGCGTCGTTACCACCCGAATCCCGTTCAGGGAAGGCGTCGGATCAATTAGTTGGGACAATCTGATATTGTCCAATGGAAAGATTTTCACCAATGAAAGGAAATTCGACTATCTTTTCTACGAGTCGAAAAATGTGGTACCCGAACATGGCGATGCTGGCTGGGTTCTGAAGAGACGAAATGGTATACTCACTTGGAACGGGAAGTCCACCGATAGGCTCGGTTTATGCACGGTTCTCCGCGATATTCTAGCCAAATACGGTCTGTTCGAGAATGAAATCAAGGATTTTCTCGATTATTGGCTAGACGAGGACATGAAAATCTTCTTCGGTAAGGACGAGTTCACTTTTGGTGTATTCCCAATTTCATTGGCAGAACTGGACAATATATTTTCGATCGAAACGATGTTGGAATATCCCGAATACATCAGGGTCCAGTTTCTGGTCAAGGAAATCGAGAAAGATGATACGCTGGCCGAGCCTGAGTTTCCCACGATAACTAGGTCGGAGTATGCGCTGCATGAATGGGGGATTATCAAGGGATAGGCCTTCGAATTTTACTGTGTTTCACTTCCTCCCGTAATCTGCAGGTATCTCTCCCCACTGAGTCGTTTTCCACTTTATCACTTTGCAAGAATATTTGTTTTTCCTTAGCCACTCCAACGCTTCATCGATGATTGCATGAATCTCTTTAGTGGCTTCGCTTCTTTCCAAAGTAGTTTTGCAGGTTTTATTCCGCACCCATCCGATGGCTACCTGGGAATCAGAGTAGATTGTGTCATAGTGTCCATTTTTTGCGATGTGCCTAATGGCCTCGACAATGGCCAGGAACTCCCCGATATTGTTTGTGCCAACCCTAAAGGAGCCCCGCTCGAATATTATCCTCTTTTCCTTCAGGCCGATACCTCGGTATTCCATTGGGCCATTTGGGCCCGAACAACTGACATCTACAACAATGCTGTTTTTCTGAATTTCGTCTGGGTATTTGATATCCGCTTTATATTTCTGGTCTTTCTTGCCCCAATGTTTTTCCCAGCCGTCCTTGAGGGCTTTTTCTGCCTGTTCCAGAGTTGAAAATCCTTTACAACGCGCCTCAGGAAAGCCAACAACCTCTGATTTGCACTCGTCCCAGGTTTCATAGATGCCAGGGGTTCTGCCTACCCATACCACGTAGCATTTCTGTATCATTGGGACCAGAATACCCTTCCTTATATTAGTAATTCCAGGGTTATCACACGCCATATACATCCTTCCACCTGATATGCATGATATCGACCGTAAAGGTTTAAATGCGGGTCGGACCATTAATCGCCGGAGACTGTATGACGGAATATGACCTGTCGGGCTCTAAACTGAAGATGGGCATCGCATGGTGTTTGATAATTCTCAGCTGGGCGATATCTATAACACTCCTTTACATAATTCACTTTGCGAGCCACGATTATTTCAACAGCCCCAGCCCGGCGCTTCCTTTGTTTCTGTTCGGCTCTCCGATTGTTTTCTCGATAACGGGAACGATTTTCGCCCTTATCACCAAGCCAGAACACGCGAAAAGCAGGAAACTCGTATTGGGGCTGGGAGTCGGGATGATTGCTGTTTGGGTAGGATATTATTTGTTAGGAATCATTATGTGATGTATTATTGAGAGTGCGCCATATACAACCTTCCACCTTTGCCAACAGAATGCAATGCGAAGCTAGAGAGAAACGCCTACAGGCTAGAGATTCCAATCGCAAAACACAGTTTCCAGATTGTTTGGATAAAGTTTTGCGACTGCGCCTAATTCTTCTTTGAATTCATTTGTAAAAATTCGAAGAATTAGGCTTGCGCAATCAGCCCGCAACAACTGTTCCAGATTGTTAACGGCTTGCAGTCCACAGGTTGGGCATTTATGCTATTTTTTCTTTGCATAGCTAAAGCTAATGATTGAAAAAATAGATAAAATGCCATTACGGACTTGACCAAGTCAAGCCCTCATGTCATTCTATATTTTTTACAAAGCTAACACTGATTTAATTAAAAAAATATAGAATGCCATACACAACCTGTTTAACTGCCAAGCCTCTAGTATGTTGTGGCTAAAGTTATTAGTAGTTGCGGGCTGAATGCGTCGCACCAAGGCACTTCGCACGTACACCCCAACTCTATCATCTCATCTTCTATGAGTACTTTAAGATGTCTCTTTTTAGGGTAAGCTTCGGGCTTAGATGCTTTCAGCCCTTATCTCGTATGGCGTGGCTGCCCAGCAATGCTCTGTCGAACAACTGGTAGACTAGTGGCCACAAAGCCCCGTTCCTCTCGTACTAAAGGCTCTTTCCCCTCAGACATCAAAACACTTCCACCAAAAAGCAACACAACTGTCTCACGACGTTGTAAACCCAGCTCACGATCCCTTTTAATGGGCGAACAACCCCACCCTTGGCAGCTGCTGCACCACCAGGATAGGAAGAACCGACATCGAAGTAGCAAGCCGCCAGGTCGATATGAACTCTTGCTGGCGACGACTCAATTATCCCCAGGGTAACTTTTCTGTTATCAACACCTCCCATAAATGAAATGTGTTGGTTCGCTAGGCCCTGCTTTCGCATCGTGGTTTATTGTTGGGCTAAACCACGTCAAGCCGGCTTTTGCCCTTGCACTCAACGGCAGATTTCTGACCTGCCTGAGCCGACCATTGGGCGCCCTTGTTATTTTTTCGAGGGCGTGGCGCCCCACCCA
>DAJR01000007.1:16583-17053 GCA_002496385.1 Methanomassiliicoccales archaeon UBA147
AATATCGTAACACAACGACAGGCTGCAGTAAAGCTCCATGGGGTCTTCGCTTTCAGGTGGAAGGTACTGGATTGTGCGCCAGTATTATCAGTTTCACCGGCTTCCAGGCAGGGACAGTAGGACTCTCGTTGGGCCTTCATGCAAGCCGCCAATTAAGCGGCAAGGTATTACGCTACCTTAAGAGGGTCATAGTTACCCCCGCCGTTTAACGGTCCTTCTACCGGTTGTACCCGGGTTTCAGATACCGTCACTGGGCAGGTTTCAGCGGCAATACAAATCCATACGGACTAGCTGCCACCTATGTTTTTATTAAACAGTCGGAGTCCCCTTGTCACTGCGACCAGACATTCTCATGGCTGGCACCCCTTCTCCCGAAGTTACGGGGCTATTTTGCCGAGTTCCCTTGCCTGGATTATGCCGACACGCCTTAGGCTTCTCACCTAGGGGCACCTGTGGCGGTTCTGGGTACG
>DAJR01000054.1 GCA_002496385.1 Methanomassiliicoccales archaeon UBA147
CAGTGTTGCATCGGGGGTGCTTTTAATCCCTGGCGATAGGAAAGTGGACAGGGGGCTGGTTCCGAAGGTTCGGCATGCCTACCAACATACCATATTTTTGGAGTTCGACCCCCCCACAAATCGTTTTATACCGATAATCACAATGAGGGAACCGGTAGGCATGCAAGAGCAAGAAAACAGTAAATTGACCACCGAGGTAAAAAACCTTAAAAAGCAAGTTGCAACATTATCACATGAGTTAAAGAAAAAATATTATTTAACAAACGGTCAAAGGGTGGGTCATTGGTTGCTCGATAAAGGGGGGGTGTCTTATTTATCCAATTGGGTGTTTACAAATGATATTCACGGGGTGCCCACTATTCCACACCAAAAAGATAAAGAGTGCATCATAAAATCGTGGAAATTACCGCCATATTTTTCACCATATGATAGTAAAAGTATGAAAATTCTAAGTAGAATAAGGTCTGATACAAACAATGAATGGGATATCTCTTGGGCGAGGTTTATCCAAAATATGGGTGGGAATTGGATACATTATGGAACATTCGAATTTACTATCACAATGGAATTGTGGAATATCATTGTAAAAATCGATAAAGATACATGGGATGAATTTTTTATGAATAAAAATACAAAAGACTTTATTGATTCAACAGTAATAACAATCCCCCCACATTATCAAAAATATCATACGTATCTTACGGAAAGAGAAATAGAAATGGCAATGGAAATAAAAATTTTTGAACCCCTCAATAAACCAGACCCGCTTGATATAATCCAGATACTTAAATTTCTTAATATTGATATGAAGAATGAAATTCCAGATTATTGTAGTATTGAACAAATCGAAGAACTCTGGAAAAATATATTGTATCCTAAAAGGAAAAATGTTATGACACAAAAGGAGATATTTGGGCATTGTAAAGAATACGGAATTTGGTCTAATTCAACATATTTGGGTAATGCGATAAGATTTCTTAGAGAGCATAAATTACTAAAGAAAATCGGACATGGTTATTTGATTGATTTCGGGTATTTATCGGATTTTTGTGAAATTTCCTGAAATTTATTGAATTTTTATAAACGTGTGATTTAGGGCGCAATTATTTACTAAAAATTTAATGCTACTTAATAGAAAAATCTGATTGCTTCAAGTACTATCCACGACATGAATAATAAATAGAGTTGGGCGACAGGCCGGTAAACCAGCCGGAGTGTGTCGCCCGATTCGCCCGTCTTACAACGGTGTAACAATGATTACGAGCCTATTATCCTTTGCGGTAATCTCCCAATCAAGCGTTTGTTTATCCAGTAACTTAAATTGTCGCACTATGCCCTTCGGAACCGTGGTTCTCAGGGAATCGCCCTTTGTCGATGCTTTGGTCAATGACGTTATTTCACCCATTTTGGACACCTACGCCAATATACGTGAACGGAACCGTCCAAGAGAGGACAAAGGTAATGCGCGGCTTCGATTCAGTACCCACAGCAGAGGCATTGATGGCCGGATTCCAGACATACTACAATTACATACGCGAACACTCGGTAATCGAAACCACCCCGGCAATGGCATCGAACATCAACTTGGGGCTGGGGGAGAGCCGCTGGCAGGGAATGGTAGAGTTGATAGCCAACCAGAGGCAGTTCGGGAAATCGGCCAGTAATTAGGCCGATTTTTTCTTATTTATTTTGAAAAATAATGTCGGCGATAGGTTAAAATATCCGTTGAATATTGTGTTAATTAGAAATGCGCCTAGAAGAAAACAAAACTGGGAGGTGGAGAAATGACTAAGAAGTGGGAAGCAGTGTATACTAGAAACAGCTCACAAGTTGTAGACCCCCTAGCAATAGCCTCATATTTAGTAATTGATAAACATGAAAAATATACAGGAAAGTCTCCAAGTGGGCTCTATTTCAATAAATTAATGTCCTTAGTTGATAGAAAATTACGTGGTTCAGTAAATTTAAAACTGCCTCATTGTTGGTATCGTTATGGTGATGAAGTAGTCAGGGCGGCAATGCCTTATAATGTTAAATGGGACCACATGTATGACGATAAAACCATCGTCACATGGAAAGGCGATATACCAATGCTTGACGATTCCATTCAAGTTAGATTGATTACTGGTGTTATAGATGAACTGACTAATGCATATGCAGAGAATGTCAATCTGGCAGTTCATGAAGTTTACAAATTTGCCCCATTTGAATTTCAAAGGCAATTTCTAAATGTAAGAGAGATATTTTATGGAATGAATAATGCTTTTAATTGGGATGCAAATACATATCTAACACTCTCTGCACCACAATTTTTCAAGGCATTAAACTCCTTCCCATCCCATGAGTTCCCTCAATTAAAAGAGAGATTGCAAATTACAAGGCAGCTAGCTGAAATTACTTTAAATAATCCAGATGTAGATAACAGTATTCTTAAAGATATTATGACTACTTTTTGGTTCCATTTCTGTTATTATTTAAGAACTCATGACGAAGCTCATGATAATGTGCCAGAAAATTATATTACATATTGGAATAATATTCTCGAAACAGAAGACGCAAGATATAGAAAAATTTATGCAGATATAATAGAGAAAATTTCTTACTCTGTTGATATTTCAGGCAATAAATTATTGAGTGATGAGTTAAATTGGAAACTAAAAGATGATGATGAGGCATTAAAGGGGCTTGACGAATTTGAAGATGATTTGGCAAGCATAACAATGATGCGCTAGGTGGGTAAATTTCATGGCCGACCCCCTAGTTATTGACACTTGCGCTCTCCGTCATAAAGATTTTTTAAGTTGGCTTGTCCATTATCGAGGTAGAAAGATTTTACCTGCCGTTGCTTATTGCGAATTTTGTTTTCATATGGTGGTTCTCAGAAGAAAAACAATCAATGATGCAAATTACATTTTAAGATGCTCTGGTATTGAAGTAGAAGATTTTACAAAAAATCTGGGTTCGAACGTTGCTTTCAATTGTAGAGGGATGGATGAGCCAGATTTCCGACGTGATTGGAGAGATTATATGATTGGGGCGCATGCTTCAATAGCCCCTCTAAAATTAATAACCGACAATATTGACCACTTTACATTCCTCGGGGACAGAGTATTCGAACCACACGCATTCATGAAGAAAGAACACTCATGATTCCACACCTAATACAGGAATTACTTTCCTGCTACTTAAATTCACTATATTCAAAATTAGCACCCGCAATGCAACGCGCGTGATTCGTGCAACAGATGAAAGAGAAGCACCCGTGAACGCAACAGAACCCGTCTCAATTAGTTTTATATACAATAACTATTATCCCACTCAAGTCGCCAGGTTGATATGTCAACCAAACGGCAGGGATAATGATTCCCGCAGCTGTCCCCTAAGTTCATTCTGAGGGACTGCCCCCGTCACGGTTGGCCCGCGATATCGGACTGGCAAGACTCACCGTCGAACATAGGAACGGCGGATAAAGCGCGCTCAGCGAAGCGACGCACCCCCAGGGGGCTAAAAAAATGGCAGCACCAAGCAGACCGAAAAGAGGATCGAGAGGATATTCTCCTCGCAAGAGGGCACCGAGCCCGGTACCGAAGTTCAGCTCATGGCCTGAAAGCCAGGATGGGCCGAGGATACAGGGATTTGCCGGGTACAAGGCAGGCATGACACATGCCTTCATGACAGACTACAGGCCTACAAGCACCACCGCAGGCCAGGAAGTCCAGGTTCCGGTGACGGTTCTTGAGACACCGCCGATGAAGGTCGTTGCCGTGAGGTACTACGGCCGGACCAATTACGGGCTCAAGAGCCTCGGAGAGCTGTGGGCCAGCAAGTTCGACAAGGAGCTGGCAAAGAGAAAGCCGCTTCCGAAGAACAGCCACGGCGCCGAGATTGACAGCGCCGATGTAGAAGAGATACGCGTGATAATGCACACTATCCCCAAGATGGTCACGGGCATTCCGAAGAAGGTCCCCGAGCTCATGGAAGTGCGCATCGGCGGCGGAACAGTCCAGGAAAGGATGGAATATGCGAAGTCACTCCTCGGGAAGGAGCTCAATATCACTGATTTCATGAAGCCCGGCCACATGATAGACGTGGCCGCGATAACAACAGGAAAGGGCTTCCAGGGCCACACCAAGAGGTGGGGCGTGAAACTGCTTTCCCACAAGAACAGCAAGCACAGGAGAATGATCGGGACACTCGGCCCCAAATCCCCGAAATACGTCAGGCCGACCGTTCCCCAGGCCGGGCAGACCGGTTACCACCAGAGGACCGAATACAACAAGAGGGTGCTAAAAATCGGGAACCCGGAGGACGAGATCACCCCCAACGGCGGCTTCCTCCATTATGGCAAGGTCGTCAACCAGTACATCATCCTCCACGGCTCCATACCCGGGCCGACGAAGAGGCTGATAAGGTTCAGGGACGCGACCAGGTACACAGTCGGAGTGAAGGTCGAATCTCCGGAACTTGCATACATATCCAGAGAATCCAAGCAGGGAGCGTGAGTTGAATGGCTGAAACCACCGAACCGAAGAAGGCAGAGAACAAACCCGCGGTCAAGAAAGCAGTTCCCAAGAAGGATGAGGCGGCAGAGCCCAAGAAGCCCCAGGCCAAGAAAGAGGCACCCAAGGCCCAACCGGCCAAAACCGCCCCGCAGCCCCCGAAGAAGGCCCCGGCCAAAGCCCAACCGGCCAAGGCCGCCGCTCAGGTTCCCAAGAAAGCACCGGCCAAGGTTCTGACCTCGAAGGCAAAGTCCGCCGAGGTCAATGTCTACTCGCTTGACGGCAAGGTCGAGAAGAGCATCTCCCTCCCTGAAGTTTTCAACACCCAGTTCAGGCCGGACATAATCAGAAAGGCTGTTAACTCCTCCCGAGCCAACAGGCGCCAGGCATACGGGCCAGCGCCCCGCGCGGGAATGAGGCACTCCGTCTCATGGCCCGGAAAGGGAAGAGGTATGGCAAGGACGCCGCGCCTGCTTCACGGCGGCGGCAAGGGTGCCCAGGCGCCCAACACGCCCGGCGGCAGAAGGGCGCACCCCCCGAGGCCAGAGAAGGACTGGACCGAGAAGATAAACAAGAAGGAGAAGGCGATGGCCCTCAGGTCCGCCATTGCAGCGGTCGGGAACTTCGGCATCGTCAAGGCCCGCGGCCACAGGATATCCGAGGGATTCACCGTGCCAATGGTCGTAAACGATGATTTCGAATCACTTTTCGACAAGATCACCAAAGATTACCAGAAGGATAACAAGAGGCCGGCCTACACAAAGGAAACCCAGAGGGTCCTCGAAGCGCTGGGACTGTCCAATGAGATGGACCGCGCCAAGAACGGGATACATCTCCGGGCAGGCCGCGGGAAGACCAGGGGCAGGATGTTCAAGAAACCGAAAAGCATCCTATTCGTGGTCAACGATCCCGCCAAGGCCAGGAAATGCCTCGGCAACCTTCCGGGCGTGGACGTCGTCGCTCCGGCCAAACTGAATGTCGAACTTCTCGCACCGGGCGGAGACGCTGGCAGGCTTACGATATTCACCGAGAAAGCCCTGTTGACGCTGGGGGGTGAGCAGTGATGCCGAAATCAGTGCTCCTGACACCCTACGTGACAGAGAAATCGATGAACCACATCTCAGGAAGCGTGCGGATGGCCAACAAGGACGGCAACCGCCTCGAATTCATCGTGCGCAGAGACGCGACCAAGAAGGAGATCAAGGACGCCTTTGAGAAGAGATACGAAGTGAAGGTACAGAGCGTGAACACCCGGATAATGAAGAACGGCAAACATGCCATCATCAAGCTGACCAAGGACTTCTCGGCGGAAGAGGTCGGCATGAGGCTGGGAATCTTCTGAGGCTGATAATCATGATAAACAATACACTATTAGGAGGGAATTGAAATGGGCAAACCGATAATCCCGCAGAGACGGGGAAAGGGCAGCGCCACATACCGCTCGCCCAGCCACAGGCACAAAGGCGTTCCCGGCTATCCGAGGAACACGACCGGCCAGGGTAAAGTAGTGGACATTTTCCACGCGCCCGGAAGGAGCACCCCGATGGCCATAGTGCAGTTCGGGAACACCACCGCTCTTCTCCTGGTCCCCGAAGGGCTCAGGGTCAACCAGACGATCAACATCGGCAGCGGGCTTCCCATCGAGATGGGCAATATCCTGCCTCTCCAGGAGATTCCGGAGGGCACGCTCGTCCACAACATCGAGGGAGTCCCAGGCGACGGGGGCAAGTACGTCCGGACGGCAGGAACGTCCGCAGCCATCGTTACCCGCGGCGACAAGATAATCGTCCAGATGCCGTCGGGAGCCATCAGGAGCTTCGACGGAAGGTGCAAGGCGACCGTCGGAATTCTGGCCAACTCGGGCAGGGCGGACAAGCCCTTCGCCAAGGCCGGGAACAAATATTACAGTTGCATAAGCAAGGCCAAGAGGAACAAGAAGGTCAAGGGCGTCGCAATGAACGCCTGCAACCACCCCCACGGGGGCGGAGGCCACCCGCATGTCGGAACCCAGAGCACTGTCTCGCGCCACACGCCGCCGGGCAGAAAGGTCGGCAGACTTTCCCCTCAGAAGAAGAAAGCAAGGAGTGATTGAAAATGAGCAGACCAGGAAAAGGCCCGTCACCGAAGGCAGCCAGAAGGAAGGCGAGAAAGAAGAAGGGCGCAATAACGGCAAGGAAGAAGAAGGAATTCACATTCCAGGGCTTCACGGTCGAGGAGCTGCAGAAGATGCCTCTCGAAGAGATCCTTCCGCTCCTGCCTGCAAGGGCCAGGCGCTCGTACATACGCGGGCTCAACAGCGAGGAACAGGTCTTTGTGGACCGCCTCACCGCAGGCAACAAACCAGTGCTCAAAACCCACCGCAGGGAGATAGTCATCCTCCCAAGTTTCATCGGGAAGAAGGTCGCTGTTTACAATGGCAACAAGTACCTAGAATTCGAGATCAAGCCGGAGATGGTAGGCCACTACCTCGGGGAGTTCGCTCCCACAAGGGGAAGTGTGAAACACTCCGGACCGGGCGTTGGAGCGACGAAATCCTCCAAGTTCATGCCGCTCAAGTAAGGATGTGATGACATGGGATACACAGGTAATTTTGACCCGGAAAGGATGGCGAGGGCCACAGGCAGGGAATTGCACATCTCCCCGAAGCACTCGGTCGAGATATGCAGGGCCATCAGGGGCCTCCCCATAACCTCTGCAATAGACCTTCTCGAGAACGTCATCATAAAAAAAGAGGCGGTGCCCTTCAAGAAATACAACAGCATGGTTCCGCACCGAAGAAGGAGCGGATACGCCACCAAGGGCGCCGGACCGGGCCGATACCCGGTGAAGGCCGCCAAAGCCATACTTCGGGTGCTGAAGAGCGCCCAGTCCAACGCGGACAAATCCATCGACGACCTTGGCGACACCGAGAACCTCCGGATAGCGACCGCGGCCGCTTCCAGGGGCAGGGTCATCGGCGGCTGGATGCCCAGAGCCCACGGGCGCTGGGAGAAATTCAACCAGGACACAGTGAATGTGGAGATCATCCTTGAGATAATGGAGGATTAACATGGCAGGAGAACGAGCATTCGTGGACATAAACGTGAAACGGGCATTGCTCCGTGAATATCTCAAGGAAGAGGTAAAGCGGGCTGGCTTCGGCGGCGCTGACATCCAGCGGACGCCTATGGGAACACGGGTCACCCTCTATACCGAGAGACCGGGCCTGGTCATCGGCAGGAAAGGGGACAGCATAAAGGCGCTCACAGACGCGATCCAGTTCGATTTCGGCTTCGACAAGCCCCAGGTCGAGGTCGTGGAAGTGGAGAACCCAAATCTGAACGCCCAGATAATGTCTGAGAAATTGGCTTCCGCTCTCGAAAGGGGCTGGCACTTCAGAAGGGCAGGCCATTCAACTGTACGCAGGATAATGGACAACGGCGCCAGGGGCTGCCAGGTCATCATTTCGGGAAAACTCACCGGCCAGAGGCACAGGACGGAGAAGTTCAAGGAAGGCCACATCAAATTCTGCGGCGAACCCAAGCTCCAGTGGATGGAGGAAGGTTTCACACCCGCCAAGCTGAAACCGGGGATAATCGGCGTCAAGGTCCAAATAATGCACCCGAAGGCGAGACTGCCCGACGAGGTCAGGATATCAGACGCGAAGGAGGCCAGCGAGCCAGTAGTTCCGGTCGAACCCGTAACTGTCACACCAGCAGGGGCCGATGCGCCCGCAGAGCCGGTTCAAACTGAAAAACCCTCGGGACCCAAGAAGAAGAAAGCCGACGCAAAGGCGGTTGAAACCCCGGAACCTGAAGCTGAGGTGAAAGTCCCGGCAGAGGAACCCAAGAAGAAAAAGGCAGAAGCGCCGGCGAAAGAAATCCCGGCCGCCGAGGCAAACACTCAGGCTGAAGAACCCAAGAAGGACGAATCGGAGAAACCAACGGAGGGAGCGAATGACGCAGTTAAAACCGAGTGAGATAAGGCAGATGACCCCCGAGGTCAGGGCAGAAAAACTCAGGGAAATCCGGGACGAGCTCATGCACGAGCGCGGCCTGGGTGCGATGGGCGGTGCTCCGACCAGTCCCGGCAAGATAAGGTCACTCAGAAAGAACATATCGAGAATATTGACCATCCAGCGGGAAGCGGCAATTCAGGAAAAAAAGAACACGGAGGCTAGCGAATAATGGCTGGAATCTGTTCGGTCTGCGGACTCCCTGAAGAACTCTGCATGTGCGAGGAGATTGCGAGAGAGCAGCAGCAGATCGTCATAAGAAGCGACAAGCGCCGGTACGGCAAGATAGTCACCGTTGTGACAGGCATCAACACATCCGACATCAACGTGGACGAGCTTGCCAGGACCCTGAAGACCAAGTGCGCCGCCGGTGGCACGATAAAGGCAGGCAACATCGAGCTTCAGGGAGACCATGTCAAGAAGGTCCAGAAAGTGCTCGCCGAAATGGGATTCAAGGTCGGCGTGAAAGGAGAACAGGCATGAGGACAGCGGAGAACCTAGCCAGTCACGAGCTAATCGGGCTCAGGGTCACAGTCATGAAGGGCGAAAAACCCGAATGCACTGGCCTGGTAATCGACGAGACCATGAACACCTTTCGGCTGTTCTGCGATACAAAACGCATCATGGTGCCCAAGGAAGGCAGGGACTTCCTTTTCCACCTCGAGAATGGACAGAATGTCCTGCTCAAAGGAGCCGGGATAATGTTCAGACCCGAAGACAGAACCAAGAAGGTGAAACAGTGAATCATTCAATTTCAATGAGAGGACTGCCGCAGGGCAGGAGGCTATAACATGGCAACCAATAAAGATAACCCGGACGGGGCGAAAATCGAAGCGGCCAAGCCGCAGGAAAAGCCGAAGAAAGCTGCGGGCGCTAAGAAGGCGGCGGCGCCCAAGACCCCCGCACCCAGCAGGAAGAACGACCCCACCGACATCGGAATCGACGTCAAAGCGCCGGCGAAGACCTGCACGGACAGGGACTGCCCGTTCCACGGAACCCTCCCGGTCAGGGGCCAGATATTGGAAGGCGACATCGTTTCCACCAAGATGCAAAAGACCGCGGTCGTGAAGAAACTCTATATGAGGAAGAACCGGAAGTACGAGAGACTCGAGAAGAGGTCGAGCAAGTATATCGTCCACAACCCGCCATGCATGGAAGTGAAGGTCGGTGACCACGTCAAGATCATGGAATGCAGGCCGCTGAGCAAGCTTGTCTCGTTCGTGATAATAGAAAAAATGAACCAGGGGTGATGAAAAATGAAAGGACTGGCCGGAAAGCAGACAAGGGGGATACCCACCGGTGCCCAGCTGGATTGCATCGACAACACCGGCGCGAAAATAGTTGAAGTCATAGCCGTTCCGAAGTATCACGGAACACACAGAAGGTACCCTGCGGCAGGAATCGGCGACCTGGTCATTGTCAGCGTAAAGAAAGGCACTCCAGAGATGAGGAGGCAGGTTCTCCACGCTGTGATAGTGAGGCAGAAAAGGCCATTCAGACGTTCGGACGGGACCATGGTCCAGTTCGAGGACAATGCCGTGGTCATCACGGCAGACAACGGTGAAACGAAGGGCACCGACATAAAAGGGCCCGTTGCAAGGGAAGCCGCCGAAAGGTGGCCGCGCATTGCAGCCACCGCATCAACGATAGTGTGAGGGATGAAAAATGCCAGCAGCAGTATCATCTAAGCAGCCAAGGAAGCAGAGAAGGGGGCGCTACAACGCCAAACCCCACAACAGGAGGAAGCTGATTTCCTCCCACCTGTGCGGCGACAGCGGCAATGACCTGATAAAGCAGTACAACTGCAGAGCCATACCCGTAATAAAGGGAGATATCGTACGCGTCGTGAGAGGCGACAAGGACATCGTCGGCAAGGAAGCCCTGGTGACCGAGATATTCACAAGGAACCTGACCATCGGCCTCGAGGGCATAAATGTCAAGAAGGCGGACGGCTCGGAGATCACGAGGAAAATCGCCCCGTCAAATGTCATAATCACCAAACTGAATTTGTCCGATCCGAAACGAAAAGAGAAACTGGACCGGCTGAAGGAGGGATATAAATGAGCAAACACATGAAGAGACTCACCGCACCCACTTCCTGGCCAGTCGGCAGGAAGACATGCGTTTGGGTAACAAAGCAGATGCCCGGAGCCCACCCGATAGAAAGGAGCATGCCGCTCCTCGTTGTCGTCAGGGACCTTGCAGGCTACTGCGACACTGCAAGGGAGGCAAGGCGGATAATAGGCGAAAGGAAGATACTCGTTGACGGAAAGGTGGCAACCAACTACAAGATGCCAGTCGGCATCATGGACGTTATTTCGGCCCCTGACAACAAAGACAATTTCAGGCTCCTGCTCGACCGGCTAGGCAATTTCAGGCTCATGAGAATCACCCCCGAGGAAGCCAAGTGGAAGCTCGTCAGGATCGAGAACAAGACCACTATCAAAGCCGGCAAGACGCAACTGAACCTCCACGATGGCAGGAATCTCGTCCTGGACAAGAATGCCAGGAAGACCGGGGACACTCTGAAGATTTCGCTCCCGGACCAGAAGATACTGGGCGTCCACGAGTTCAAGGAAGGCAACATCGCCTACATGACAGGCGGGGCGCACATCGGCCAGCTCGGAACGGTTCAGGAGCTGACCGTGACCAGGAGCTCTGCGCCGAACCTTGTGAAATTCAAAGACGGATTCTCGACTGTCAAGGACTATGTGTTCATCGTCGGCGAGGGAACATCCGACATTGCGTTGCCCGAGGTGAATGCGTTATGACCAAAACGGGAGCAAGCGGAAAGATGAGGATAATCCGCGTCCAGAAAGCAGTAATCAATATAGGCGTGGGTGAGGCAGGAGAAAACCTGGAGAAGGCCGAGAAGGTCCTGGCCATGCTGACCAAGGTCACACCGGTTCGGACCGCGTCCAAGACCACGAACAGGGACTGGGGCATCAGGAAAGGGATGCCGATCGGCTGCAAAGTGACCCTGAGGCACAAGGAGGCCGAGGAATTCATCACAAGAGCCTTCTGGGTGAAGGAGAACAAGATAGCGGACTATTCATTCGACCAGGAAGGTAATTTCTCCTTCGGCATTTCGGATTATACCGATTTCGAGGGAATGAAATACGACCCCCAGATAGGCATTCTTGGCCTGGACGTGTGCGTCACGCTGACCAGGCCGGGGAGGCGCGTCGCTGACAGGAACATTTCACCGAGGAAGCTCTCGCCCAAGCAGAGGGTAACGAAGGAAGAGGGCATCACATTCGTCAAGAACAAATTCAAGGTCGAGGTGGTATCTTGAACAGCCCCACACCTGTTTCAAGCGCCGCCCGCCGAAAGCTGGAGGTGTCTGAATGAAACCAAAGAAAATCTTTGGAAGGAAGATAGGCTGCAGGCGCTGCGGCAGAAAGCGCGGCATGGTCCGAAGGTACGGGCTCAGGCTCTGCAGGCAATGCTTCAGGGACATGGCTCCCAAGATCGGCTTCAAGAAGTATTCCTAGGAGGATGAAAGAATGCAACATGACCCATTGAATGATGCGTTGTCGCAGATAAAGAACGCCGAGACAGTCGGAAAGAGAGAGTGCATTATCGCCCCGTCCTCCAAGTTAATCGGCAGAGTGCTGAAGATAATGCAGGACGGCAATTACATTTCGCAGTTCGAGTACATCGAGAACGGAAGGGCCGGCTCATTCCGCGTCGTCCTGAACGGAAGCATCAACGGATGCGGAGTTATCAAACCGAGGTTCGCAGTGAAGAAGGTCGACCTGGAGAAATTCGAATCAAGATACCTTCCCGCACAGGATTTCGGGCTTTTGATACTGACCACGACCAGAGGTGTGATAAACCACACCGAGGCCAAAAGAAACGGCATAGGCGGCAGATTGCTGGCATATGTTTACTGAGGTGAGCAAATGAACCCACAAACAATTAAAGTAATAATACCGGAACAAACCGAAACACCGGAGGTGGCATAATGCCCGTTTCAGGAGAGGGAAAGGACATAATCGAGATTCCCAAAGGCATCAACATCCAGGTTGAAGGCCTGAAAGTCACGGTCACAGGACCCAAGGGCACGCTCACGAGGGAATTCCCCACATCCCGGATAACCATTGCCAGGGACGGCGGGAATTTAATCCTTACCTGCTCGCTTCCGAAGAGGAAGGAATATGCGCTGCAGGGCACAATCAGGGCCCACATCCAGAACATGATCCGCGGCGCAGCCGAGGGCTTCGAGTACAAGATGAAGATAGTGTACTCCCACTTCCCGGTGAAGACCAGCGTGAAGGGCAACGTATTCGTGATTGAGAATTTCCTCGGGGAGAAGTTCCCGAGGAAAGCCGCGATAATAGGCGACACCAAGGTATCAATAAAGGGAGACGAGGTCATCATAACCGGTTCAAACCGGGAGAATGTCGGGCAGACCGCGGCCAACATCGAACAGGCTACGATCATCAAGAGCTATGACCCGAGGAAGTTCCAGGATGGCATTTACATAGTCCACAAGGGAGGTAAGAAGGATGCCTGAGAACAAGAAAAACGGACCCGTAAAGGAGGGGAAAACAGCACCGGAAGAAAAACCGGCCGAAAAGCCGTCCAAGGCCGACAAGAAGGAGAAAACTGTGTACAAGCCCCGCGCCAAGCCCGAGATAACGCCGGATGAAAAGCTGGCCCTCGACCAGAGGAGGGACAAGACCTGCAACCGGCCGGAGTTCCACAGGCAGGAATGGTTCCGGTATCAGAGGATCGGCGACCAGTGGCGGAAACCCCGTGGGCTTCATTCCAAGATGAGGCGCCACATCGGCTACAGGCCAAACATCGTTTCGATTGGATACCGCGGTCCCAAGCTGGCCCGGGGAAGGCACCCGTCCGGCTTCGAGGAAGTGATGGTGTTCAACCCGAAGGACCTTGAAACCCTGAATCCAAAGAAGCAGGCCATACGGATAGGCCATTCGGTCGGCTACCTGAAAAGGATGCACATCGCGCTGAAGGCCGATGAGATGAACCTCCGCATATTGAACTTCAACCGCGAGACCTTCGAGGAACTTGTCTCCGAGGCGAAGAAGAGAGGCCTCGGGAAGAATCCCAAGGAGGGAGACAAATGAACCTGACAAACCAGCGCAGGATGGCCGCGGAGATACTGAAGTGCGGCGAGAACCGTGTTTGGATCGACCCGGACCCGGACAACATGAAGCAGGTCGCTGATTGCATCACCCGGGCGGATGTCCGGCTTGCCATCAACTGGGGCCTCATCCAGGCCAAGCAGAAGCAGGGCAAGTCCACAGGCCGCTCCAAGCAGACCGATGCCCAGAAGAAGAAGGGCAGGCGCAGGGGGCCGGGCAGCCGGAAGGGCGGAAAATACGCCAGGACGCCCAGGAAGCGCGAGTGGATCAGGCTGATTCGGCCCGTCCGGATGAAGCTCAGGGAGCTGAAGGACGGCGGAGCCATTGACAACAGCACGTACCGCAAGTTCTACATGCAGGCGAAGGGCGGGATGTTCAAGAACAAGGCCCACCTTATCACCCAGCTCAAACTCCAGGGACGCCTGAAGGACATGCCCGAGCCCGGAGAGGCACCGATCGTACAGGAGGCGAAGTGAACATGGCCACAGGACCAAGATACCACGTAGCGTTCAGAAGGAGAAGGCAGGGCAGGACAGATTACCGGATGAGGAAGAAGCTCATCACATCAGGCCTGCCGAGGGCGGTTGTTCGCTGCACATCCAAGAATACGATCGTCCAGTTCGTCAATTTCAAACCCCAGGGCGATGCCGTGATAGCCGCTGCCACCACGAAGGAGCTCGGGAAGCTGGGCTGGAAGCATGCGACAGGGAACCTGCCATCGGCATACCTTGCAGGCTTCATGGCAGGCAAGAGAGCCTCCAAGGCCGGCGTCGAGAAAGCGGTGCTGGACATGGGGCTCAAGCCCCCGAAGAAAGGCACCAAGGTTTTCGCAGCCCTGAAAGGCATGCTGGATGCCGGAATAGACATCCCGCACAGCGACGAGGTGCTTCCTTCCGACGAGCGCATTTCCGGCTCGCATATCAACGCAGAGGTTCCCAAGATGTTCGAATCCATCTCCAGCAAGATAAAGGAGGCCTAAGCATGGCAGAAACACCGAGAAGCCCGCCGTCAGGAGGACCGAGGCGCGGCCCGTCCGGAGGACCCAGGAGCGGTCCGCCCGGGGGACCGAGAAGCGGCCCGCCAGGTGGGCCGAGGGGCGGCTCGAGAGGACCGCCGAGGGGCGGCCGCAGGGAAAGGCGCCCGGACGACAGCAAGCCGGCAGCGGCATGGGTGCCGAAGACCAAGCTCGGAAAGCTTGTCTACTCAGGCAAGATAACCACGATGACCGATGCGCTGGCCACCAGGCTTCCAATCAAAGAGCCGGAGATAGTGGACATACTTCTCCCCGAACTGATGGACGAGGTGCTTGACGTCAACATGGTCCAGAGGATGACCGATTCCGGCCGCAGGGTCAGGTTCGCCATCACCGCAGTTGTCGGGAACGGCGACGGATTCGTCGGAATGGGCCGTGCAAAGGGAAAGGAGGTCGGACCGGCGATAAGGAACGCCATCGACCGGGCCAAGCTCAACTTAATCGAGGTCAAGCGCGGCTGCGGCTCATGGGAATGCGGCTGCGGCACACCGCACACAGTGCCTTTCGTCGTGGAGGGCAAGTGCGGCTCGGTCGTCGTCACGCTGAAACCCGCGCCCCGCGGCGTCGGGCTGGCATTGGGCGGCATCGCCAAGAAGGTGGTCACAATGGCCGGAATAAAGGACTCATGGGGCCTCACGAAGGGCCACACCAAGACCACGGTCAACTACAGCGTCGCCGCTTTCGAGGCTCTCAAGGAAACATCCAGGATGAAGGTGTCATCGACCCAGGCAAAGAATCTTCACATCCTTTCGGGACCTGTGAACGCGATATTCCTTGACACATCACCCGAGGAAATGGCCAGGCTCATAGAGGAGAAGAAGGCCAAGGCCAGGGAGCTCGAGCTCAGGGAAAAGGAACTTGCCGACGAAGAGACGGCAGCCAGGAAGCTCAAGTCCGGAAAGAAGAAGATCGAGCTTGTCGCGGCAGAGCCGGCCATCGACGTTCTCGCGGACCCGGCAGTCCCTGAAGGCGAGGAAGCAAAGAAGGAAGGTGACGCCAAATGACGCGCGCCGTGATCAGACTGAGAAGCACGATAAACGCAAGCCACGAGGTGAAGCTGACGCTTCATTCGCTGAGGCTCAACCGGGTCAACCATTGCGTCCTGGTGCCGGAGGAGAAGTCCTACGACGGGATGCTCCAGAAGGCGAAGGATTTCATCACATGGGGCGAGATCAAGCCGGAGGTACTTACCAACATGATAATAAAACGCGGAAGGCTCACTGGCGACCGCCCGATAACCAACCAGTACATCAAGGAAAACACGAAGCATGAGTCCCTGATGAAATTCGCCGAGGCAGTGGCCAATGGGAGATTCAAATACGGCTCCCTGAAGGATGTCAAGCCCATTTTCAGGCTCCATCCCCCGCGCCAGGGTTTCGAGGGCATCAAGCGCTCCTACCATGACAGAGGTTCCCTGGGGTACCGGGGCGAGGCCATCAACGACCTGCTCCTTAAAATGCTGGACACACCCGCAAAGAAGCAGGAAGCGCCGAAAAAGGCAGCACCCGCCAAAACTGTCGCGCCCAAGCCAGCCGCGGCCAAGCCGAAAGCCCCCGTCGCCAAGAAGGAAGCTCCGGCGAAGCCGGCTGCAAAACCGGCCCCCGCAAAACCCGCCGTTCCGAAGCCCGCCGCAAAAAAGGCTGAGGCATCCCCTGCGAAGAAGGAGGCGCCGAAGAAAGCAGCGCCCGCCAAGAAACCGGCGGCTCCCAAGGAGGAATCCAAATGAGGCACAGGACAGAGAAATACAGGGGCAGGAGAACCCACGGCCGCGGAAAGAAGGCCGGCAGAGGTGCCGGTCTCAGGGGCGGCAAGGGCAATGCCGGCCTGCACAAGCACAAATACATACACACGGTGAAGTACGACCCGTACCATTTCGGAAGATACGGCTTCAAGCGCCACGCCTCTCTCATCGAGGAGAAGGTCACCATCAACGTGGGAAACCTGCAGACCGAACTGCCGAAATACCTTGAGTACGGCATGGCAAAGAAGGAGGCCGGCGGCATCGTGATAGACCTCACCCAATCCAAGTACAACAAGCTGTTGGGGGGCGGAAACATTAAAACACCCGTGACAATCAGGGTTCACGAAGCCACAGCCATCGCCCGACAGAAGGTCGAGGCGGCCGGGGGCAAAGTGGAAACCCCCGAGAAGAGCGATGAGTGATGCACATGACCGAGGATGGTGAGTCCAAGAGCCTGCTTTACAAATTCAAGCCCATCTACGAGAGGCTTCCATCCATTAAAAAGCCGGACGGCCACGTCCATTTCAAGACGAAGATGTTCTGGCTCATCCTCATTCTCATCCTTTATTTCATTCTGACGAATGTCATGATATACGGCCTTGACCAGGAACAGACAATCGACCTGTTCGAGAGTTACAGGGCCATCATGGCAGGCGCGCAGGGCTCGCTGATGCACTTGGGCATAGGGCCGATAGTCACCGGTTCCATCATCATGCAGCTGTTCGTCGGCGCGAAGATAATCAAGCTCGACCTCAAGGACTCGGACGACAAGGCAGTCTACCAGGGCGTCCAGAAATTCCTGGTCATTGTCATGATCGTCGTCGAGGCTGTGCCCCAGGTCTACGGATACCTCATACCTTCCGAAGCCCTGAATGCCAGCATAGGCGCTGACTGGGCCAAGCTTCTGATCATAGGCCAACTCTGCTTCGGCAGCTACCTGGTGTTCCTGATGGACGAGACAGTCTCCAAGTGGGGCATCGGCAGCGGGATATCGCTGTTCATCGCGGCCGGAGTGGCGCAGCAGATGTTCACCGGAACCCTGAACTGGATGCCGGTAAACAGCAGCCTTCCCGTCGGGCTGAACAATCCTCCGGCGGGCACCGTGATGAAGACCATCTACTATTTCACCCATGTATCATCCAGCAACATGTCGGGAGGTTATTTCGAGCGGCTGCTGATAGAACAGCCTAACCCGATAATCGCGCTCATCGGCACCTTGGTCATATTCTTCTTCGTCGCCTATATCGAATCATGCCGCATCGAGCTTCCCCTATCGCACGAGAGCGCCAGGGGCGCCAGGGGTCGCTACCCCATCAAGCTGATTTACGCATCCAACATCCCGGTAATCCTGATCGCCGCGGTGCTGGCGAACGTCGGCATGTTCGCGATGCTGTTCTGGTCCAACTCGTTCTTCTCCAACGTCCCGATACTCGGCCACAACCCCCTCGTGGGGTATTACCTGGACATGGGTTCGGGCACGCCGCAGCTCGCAGGAGGCGCGGCATGGTACGTTTCCACGATAGGAGGGCTCCAGGACTGGCTCCTTCCGATGTTTGACGCGAGATACCTACCCGAAGGGAAATCCCTGTTCCAGGTGATGGCCAGATTGTTGATATACGTCGGCGTGATGATAATCGGCTCCATACTGTTCGCCAAGTTCTGGATAGACACCACCAACATGGGCCCGAAGGCCGTCGCGGAGCAGATACAGAGCTCCGGCATGCAGATTCCCGGTTTCAGGCGCGACCCGAGGGTACTCGAGAAAGTGCTTGAGAGGTACATCCCAGTGGTAACGGTATTGAGCGGCGCCATCGTGGGCGGCCTCGCCGCATTCGCGGACATGCTGGGCACGGTGGGCAATTCCAGCGGCACGGGCGTATTGCTGGCCGTCGGCATCATGATTCAAACCTACGAAGCCATGGGCAGGGAGCAGATGATGGAGATGCACCCGGTGCTGAGAGGGTTCTTCGGCGGGGAGTAGTTCCCCGGTAATCTCATTGTTTGGAGATTGTCGATTACCGGCCTTACGTATTGGGAGTGTATGTTTGCAGAATGACTACCCATGGCGAACGCCTCCCCATCGCATCATTAAGTCCCGGCGTTCACCGATTGTTTGCATAATGTTGCGAGCAGCATGGCGCTGGATTCAGTTGGCAGATTGTTCCCGCGCCATCGTCGAATGCGCTGTAACACAATGTGAGAGATGCATTCAACTTGCGGTCATCGGTGCGAAACCGATATACCTCCTATGATGAAGAATATGCACTTTGATTCGCCTCACTCCTGCGAAACCTAATATATCCTCCCCGGGATTCAGGGCCGATACCATGGACACGGTTGTTGTTTCGATAGGCGGCTCGATTCTGGTCCCGGACGACGACGACAAGGATTACATCGTCAGGCTGGCCAAGATGCTGAACCGCATCTCGGGGAAAGTGAGACTGTTCATTGTCGTGGGCGGCGGCCGCATCGCCCGTTATTACATCAGGCTCGGGAGGAGCCTGGGTGCCGACGAGTCCTACCTGGACGACATCGGGATCGAGGTGACGAGGCTCAACGCCAGGATGCTGATAATCGCGCTCGGGGAATCCGCCTACCATCTCCCGGCGAAGACATTCGACGAAGCACTTTCGGCGGCCAAGAACCATCCGATAGTGATAATGGGCGGCACCCATCCGGGCCACACCACCGACGCGGTCTCCGCGATGCTCGGGGAGCGGGCAGGCGCAGTTCGCCTGATAAATGCAACGTCGGTGGACGGCGTCTACACTGCCGACCCGAGGAAGGACCCGAAGGCCAAACGGCTGAAGGCCATCACGTTCTCCAGGCTTCTGGAGATTTGCATGAAGGTGGCTCCCGGCGCAGGTCCGAACGTAGTTTTCGACCCGCTCGGCGCGAAGATCGTCGCCCGCTCAGGGATCAAAACCCTGGTCGTGCAGGGCAGGGACCTGAAGGAATTGGAGAAGGCCATCCTTGGCAAGCCGTTCGACGGCACGGTCGTCTCGGGTGAATGAATGTTCAGGGCGTTCATCGCTGTCGAGGTGCCTCCCTCCGCCGAGCTCCAGAAATTCTCCGAGGCGGTGAAAGGGTTGGGGGCGAGCGTCAAGATGGTGGACCTGGCCAATGTCCATATCACACTAAAGTTCCTTGGCGACATCCCGGAGGATAAAGTCCCATCCATCGAATCGGCAATGAAAGCCGCTGCATCGGGAATTGGGCCGTTCACAATGCAGATGAAGGGCTCGGGCGCCTTTCCCAACCTCGGGCGCATCAGCGTCGTCTGGGCCGGAATGGAGGGCGCCCAACCGCTGGTCGAGATTGCGAAGAGGCTGGAATCATCCCTCCAACCCTTAGGTTTCGAGCCCGAGAAAAGGAAATTTTCGCCGCACGTGACCGTGGCCAGGGTAAGGGACGGGCGCAATGTTCGGGAGCTGGCCGAGGTTATCAAGGACTGGGAGCTGGGAGTGTTCGGCGAGGTTCGGGTGGACAAGTTGATTCTGAAGAAGAGCGTGCTGACGCCCAAGGGACCTGTTTATTCCGATGTCGCGACAGTGACGCTGGAGTGAGACCGAGGATGCGCCCTGTTTCTGGGCATATTCATCGGCATTCTTTATATACTATTTATACATGTACAGATTGAAACCTTATATACCTACGGGGGGCTTGAAAAATGTCGGAAAAACAGAAGATTAGCATCGAAAACATCGTAGCATCGACCACTCTCGCAGAGAAGCTTGACCTGAATCAGGTGGCTCTCGCGCTTGACGGCGCGGAATACGAGCCGGAGCAATTCCCTGGCCTTGTTTACAGGCTGAAGGAGGAGAGGACGGCCATACTGCTCTTCAGGAGCGGAAAGGCGAACTGCACGGGCGCAAAGACCATAGAGAGCGTCAAGAAGACGATAAAAACAGTCAGCAAGAAGCTCGAGAAGGCCGGCCTACCAGTAATCAAAGAACCTGTCATAACGGTCCAGAACATCGTCGCGGTCTATGACCTCAAGAACGACCTCAACCTCAATGCGATCGCCATCACGCTCGGCCTCGAGCGCGTCGAGTACGAGCCGGAGCAGTTTCCTGGCCTCGTCTACCGTGTTGCAGACCCCAAGGTGGTCATGCTCCTCTTCGGCTCGGGAAAGGTCGTTTGCACAGGCGCAAAGAAGGTGGACGACATCGAGACGGGCGTCGAGACCCTGAAGAAGGAACTCCGCGCCGCCGGACTCCTGCATTAAATTTGTCCTGCTGGCCTTCCCATGAAGAGGAAACTCGCATCAGTCATTGCTATAATCGCACTGCTAGCCATTGCATTGTCTGCCTCCTGGCCCCCGCTATCCCCTGCAGTTGTTGAACCGGTTGGGACCCGTGCGGCGATTGCTGGCCTGGTGGTTGACGCCAACATCTCCAAGGACACAACCTGGGACCTGACATTTCCTTTCATATATGTCACCAGGGACATCTGGGTATTGGAGAACGCAGTTCTGACGGTGTTGCCCGATGTCGAGGTTCGCTTTGAAATCGGGGCACGCCTGCACATAATGGGCGGCATTAACGCCGATGGTTCCATCTTCAAGCCGATTTCCTTCATCCCATACGCGGAGAATCCCGCGACAATGGATTGGAAGGGCATCACCATCGAGAACGCCACCCACCCGTGCATCTTCAACTATGCCAGGGTGAAGTACTCGGAAATCGGGATAGGCATCTGGGGATCGGACCCGAAGATAACTAACTGCTCCATCGAATTCACCCATTACTACGGCATCCTGTGCGGCGAAGCCAGCTCTCCGGTCGTGATGAAGAATTACATCAATTTCACAACCTGGGCCGGCGTGGTCTGCGGCAACGGCTCGACGCCTTTTGTGGAGAACAACACGATAATCACAAGCTATTACGGCATAGTCTGCTACGATGTCGCCCAGGTGAAGAACAACACGATAGAGACATGCTGGCTGGGGATCATTGGGTGGGGTAACTCCACCATCTCCTACAATACCATATACAAATGCATGGACGGCATCCACGGTTTCTACGCCTCACCCAGGATAGAGAATAACGTGATAAACAACTGCGACGGCAACGGAACAAGGTTCATACACTCCAATGCCACTCTCAGGAACAACCGCCTCGTTTACAACCATGTGGGCATGGACATAGACTACGATTCGAGGAGCATACTCGGCAACATGGTGAACAACTTGGTGAACGGGATAGAGATAACAGACTGTTTCTATGTCGGCGAGAAAAACCTTGTCATCGATGGACTGTTCGTGGACTCCGGATGGTCCAGAGGATATTACGGCACCCTCACGGCCCAGGGGTCGGTAACACTCTACGATTGCAGCAATGTCACTATCAGGGACAGCACCGTGATCAATACGATGAACTCGATCTATGCAACGAATTCCACTTTCACAATATACAATTCTGTTTTCGACAATGCCAGGAAATCGCAGATCCACCTTGACGAGAATGCGACCGGCGTGAGCTTCAACCGCTCCGTGGACCCCGAATCAGTGACCATAGGCGGTGTCAACTGCCTGTTCCAGACATTCGAGAACCTGGATGTCCAAGTGCTTGATTACTATGGCCTGCCGATCGAAGGGGCAAGGGTGGCGGTCAGGGAGAGCCAGCTTGAACTGTACAATGTCACAACGGATCCGGACGGAGACACCCCGACGATGGTGGTCAAGGACAGGACTGTCTCGGATGCCGGGGTGATAGCATCCCCTCTGAGCGTCCAGGTATATGCGGACGGCTACAATTTCGCACCGAACCCCAGGACAGGAGTGTATGCCATCCAGACCCCGTCTCTTGTGTTCACCGACCTAGGCGACATATTCCCCCCGCAGGTTGCAGCAGTTTCCGTGACGGACGGGGACAGGGAGTTCCCTGTGGACGGAAACATAACGATAACCTTCAGCGAGCCGATGAACAGGGCATCGGTTGAGTCGGCATTTTCCATCACGGGGAATGTAACCGGTACGTTCGCGTGGAGCGGATTCAACATGACCTTCACACCGATCCGCCTCGAACATGCGGCATATTACACGGTCACCATATCAACGAGCGCGATGGATGCCTGGAACAACAGCCTTGAGGCCCCGATTGCCTTCTCATTCACGACCGTGAAAGCGCCCGGCGCCGGCAGCACTGCGATAATCATCGCCGTGATAGCCATCTTCGCCATATCCGGAATAGCCGGATACCTGGTTCTGAGGAAGTTGAAATAGAAGATGCGGCCAACTTTTTTATACTCCGGTCCATATATATTACCGGGATGGGATGTTCGGAAGAAAGAACAAGCTAGCCGAGAAGGACAAGGCCTCAAAGCAACTGCAGGCCAGCGGGGTTTACAGCCTCGGCCATGCGCCGCATCCCTACATCGTCGGCGATGAGACCGTCGAAGCCGTGAAAACCAAGAGAATTTACAGCCTTTGGTCGGGAGCCTGGTATACCGCAATACTCTCTGTGCTTCTTTTCTGGCTGCCTCCGTTCGGGCAGATGATAGCGGGCTATGTTGGCGGCAGGAAGGCCGGCACTCCGTGGAAAGGCGCCATCGCTGCTCTGATCCCGATGAGCCTGGTGTTCCTCCTGTTCCTCCTGAGGTTCACTGGCATGTACGTTTCTCAGATTGACAGGTTCCTCGGGCTTCCGGGGGAAGGCGCTGCCTTCATTTCTGGTGCGGTGCCGATATTCGGGCCTGTCATCGGTTTCATGTCCGATTACGCAAGCCAGTTTGCCGGCGCAATGTGGTCAATGGATTATTTCATCTATCCCTATGTGCTCACCGTGATCTTCGGATATGTGGGCGGGATACTGTCACTGCAGCACCGGAGGGAGATGGAGGCGGACGGAAAGGAACACCCGTTCATCCAGCTATTCCTGCCCCAGGCCGCCCCCGCCCCGGAACCGGCCCCGGAACCGGCACAGGAAGAACCCGCAAGCCCGCCCCCTCCGAAAGAATCCAAGGCCAACCCCCGGAAGGACTGGAAGATGAAGAAGGACAGAAAGAAAGAGAAGTGGTGACCTGTCGAACCATTAAATATTATATTGATGTTTCCGGGTCAGAGACACGTGCGGATGTGATCTAGTTGGCTAGGATTCAAGCTTCCCAAGCTTGCTGCTCGGGTTCAAACCGAGGCTTGGAGTGCCAGACAACATCTCCAAACAAAACGAGAGCCGAGGCACGGACGAGAAACGGTTCGATATTTCCCATTTCTCGCCCAGTGTCCACATCGAACTTGTTCGACGTGATGTGACGCTTTCGTTTGACTCGTCGAAATTCCCGGCATCCGCATCTTTTTCTTTCCGTCATATATCATTTGTTCTCAGAAAAAGATGCTCGAAAATGTTGGGATACGCCTGATACTCAGCTAATAATTGAAAGAATATGTATCAGGCTGGCGCAAAAGATTGGTCTCGGCAATTATTTCAATCTTTTGCATCCCGGCATCCGCACCTTTTTCTTTCCGTCGTATATCATTTGTTCTCAGAAAAAGATGCTCGAAAATGATGGGATACGCCTGATTCTCAGCTAATAATTGAAAGAATATGTATCAGGCTGGCGCAAAAGATTGGAGTCTCGGCAATTATTTTCAATCTTTTGCATCCCGGCATCCGTATCTTTTTCTTCCCGTCGTATATCATTTATTCTCAGAAAAAGATGCTCGAAAATGTTGGGATACGCCTGATACCTAGCTAACAATTGAAAGAATACGTATCAGGCTGGCGCAAAAGATTGGAGTGTCGGCAATTATTTCCAATCTTTTGCATCCCGGCATCCTCATCTTTTTCTTCCCGTCGTATATCATTTGTTCTCAGAAAAAGATGCTTTAAAATAATAATATACGCCTGATATTCAGCTGATAATTGAAAGAATACGTACCAGGCAGACATCTGCATCAGAAAAAAAAACCTTACTTAACCTGCTCCAGCTGGCTGATGATGTTCCATATCAGCGTGCGCCCGTGAAGTGGGATGTTGGGGTCGTTGGCCATCTCGTCCAGCTTTGAGACCGCGCCCGAGACCCTGACGTCCAGGGCTTCGTCCTTCCTGCGCAGCCTGTCCTTGCATTCGACGGCGCCGCGCCTGATGTTCCTCGGTACCGAGTTGTCCTCGGCCAGTTGGTCCAGTATCGTTACTATCTGCTCAAGTTTTTCCTGTGCGGTCATGTGCTCACCTTGTCCGGTGTATAATGCACCTGCAATTAATGTTTTCTCCGATATTTGCGGCATTGGCCGTCGCTCATTGCGCGAACAGGAGGGTTTTGTTCTCCTTGAAGGGGGTGACCACCATCATCGTCTTGGTCTCCTTGATGCCCTCTATCGGGGCCAGGGAGTCAAGCACGAACGATTTCAGCGCCTTGTAGCTCGGGAATCTGGCCTTGAGAATTATGTCCACGTCGCCCGTGACCATGAACAGCTCCTCGACGATATCGAACTTCGACACCATCTTGGCGATGTTCTCCGCCTCTTTCGTGTCTATCTTCAGCATCATCATCGCCACAACCTGGTTCTCGCCGTAGTATGTGGACAGTATCCTCTCGTAATCCTCGTTCTTTTCCATGGCAATCCTCATGCCAAGGTATGACAAACCGATTTAATACCTTTTTGACGGCTGTTTGCGTCGGCAGGGTTTATATCATCGGGACGCATTCAAGGCCCGGGTGAATCAGATGGATGCCAGTTCCCGAACCAGCGAGGTAAGGACCATAAGGAATGCAGGACTGAAAAAAGCCGCAGCGGTCGCCGCGGAGAGCGTGCTCGGCGTCGGAAAGGGCGATACCGCGCTCATCATCACCAACCCCGAGACGAACGTTCATTCGATATCCCTGGCAATGTACGATGCGATTGTGGAACTCGGGGGCCTGCCCGTGATAATGGTCCAGCCCTACAAGACCCAGCTGGATTACGCGGAGAAATCCGTGATAGAGGCCATCCGCTCGAACCCGGATATCTGCATATCCCTCAGCGCCGAGAAGCTGGGGAAGGACGAAGCAGGGATAAAGGAGAATTATCGGCTTGGGGATAAAGAATACGACCACATCTTCGATTATCTCTACAGGGGAAAGAGGATGAGGGCCTTCTGGTCGCCCAGCGTCACCGCCGAGATGTTCGCGAGAACGGTGCCCATAGACTACCCCAGGCTCAGGAGGGAGTGCGCCTCGATAAAGCAGGTGCTGGACCGGGCAGCAAGCGTTCACGTGTCATCTGCCAAGGGCACCGACCTGACGATCGGCCTGAGGAACAGGCTGGCAGAGGTCGACGACGGAGATTTCCGCACCCCGGGGCAGGGGGGAAACCTGCCCGCCGGAGAGACCTACATCTCGCCGGAGCTGGGCAGCTCGAATGGGACAATCGCATTCGATGGCTCGATATCCCTGGAAAAAGGCGACCTTGTGATAAAGGAGCCCATAATCGCCAGGGTTGAAGGCAATTTCGTCAGGTCCCTGGAAGGGGGGGAGGAAGCCAGAATACTGGAAACGACCCTTCAGAGCGGGAGGGACAACGCCCTCGCGGCAGTTAAAGCAGGCAAGCTGGACCCGGGCGCGGGCGCCGAGTACGCCAAGAATGCGAGGAACCTCGGGGAGCTTGGCATCGGCCTCAACAGGAAAGCCAGGATAGTGGGCAACATGCTGGAGGACGAGAAGGTGTTCTCGACCTGCCACATAGCCATAGGGGCAAATTATGATGACGATGCGAAAGCGATGATCCACCTCGACGGCCTGATAAAAATGCCCACCATCGCAGCCAGGATGCCGGACGGCAGAGAAATTTTCATAATGGAGAACGGAAAACTGAAATTGTGACAGGAACATGGCTGACAGGCATTGATGCTGTTCTCGTCCAGGCAGCCATCCTGCAAAATTGCAGTCTGCCTATTGGGCGGTGGAAGTCTCGAACTCTTCCTGCAGGTCGATGATGACCTGTTCCAGCACTTCCTCGAATGACTCGCTTCTGTATTCCCTCATGCCGCCCAGGTCGCTCTCGACCCTTGCGATAAATGCCTTGGGCCCCTTCAGGAATTCAACATTGCACAGTGACTCTTCCATATGCGCGCCTCCTATGTATTCGACCCCGATTATGGGCAGGGTATTTAATGATTGCTCAAATGCCTGTCCAGGAGACTATTTTGTAAAGGGAAACACGCATTGAAACGAAAATGTTTGTCTGACAACAATTTTCACGTTGAATCTCTTCCATCCCAATCATATTTAGGCTGAGTCATACATTAACCGATGTATTTTTATACTAGTATATAGATATAGGTTCTTGTCTGACATAATGTCAGACTTCAGCGGATGGGATGCGTGGGTCCTCTGGGTCCACAGAAGTAGGCCAGATGCCATTCTCGAGGGTCTAGGAACCCTCCGTTTCGGTAAGCGTGGCAGATCAGAGACATGGTCATCAGGGCCGGGCTTGTCCATTCGTTTCCATGGTGAAGCGAATGTATCTGAAAGAAATCCAGATGGAGAATTTCAAGTCGTTCAAGGGAAAGATGAGGGTCCCCCTTGTGGACGGCTACACGGCCATCACGGGGCCGAACGGCTCGGGCAAGTCCAACATCTCGGACGCGATACTTTTCGTCCTGGGCCCGAAAAGCTCCAAGGCCATCCGCGCCGGACGTCTGACTGACCTGATTTTCAACGGCGGCAAAGCCGGCAGCCCCGCCCAGTTCACCGAGGTTTCCCTGGTATTCGACAATTCAGACAAGATTCTGCCGGTGGCAAGCGACTCGGTGACGCTGACGCGCTATGTGAAGCGGTCGCCCGGCAAGGCCGATTATGTCAGTTATTTCTATGTCAACGGGAAAAAATCCTCCCTGAACGATTTTGACTCGATACTCTCCCACGCGAAGATATCCGCAGAAGGGTACAACCTGGTCCAGCAGGGCGACATCACCAGGATAGTCGAGATGGGGCCGAAGGAGAGGCGCGGCATCCTGGACGACATCGCAGGCATCAGCAGGTTCGACGCGGACATCGAGAGCGCAGAGAAGGACAAGCTGGAAACCGAGGACAACCTCGACCGGATAAGCATCATCCTCGAAGAGCTGAAGAAACAGCTGAAGCAGCTGGAGTCCGACCGGGCCAGCGCCCTGAAGTACCGCGAGCAGAAGGAGAAGCTGGAGGTCGCGAAGGCCCAGCTGGAGTACAAGCGCAAGGAGAGCCTGGAGAACGAGATTCACGGCCTCGGGGAGCAGATCAACGCCCGGGAGAAGGAGATAGCCAAGCTTTCCTCGGAGAAAGACGGGCTCGCAGCCGGCCTGAAGAAGACCCAGGACGCGCTGGACAGGGCCGAGAAGGACATCGAGGCGAAGAGCACGGCGGAATCCGCCGAGCTCAGGAAGAATCTGGACAACCTGAAAGTGGAAGTTGCGAGATGCCAGGACAGCATTCAGAATTCCGTGGAATCCATATCCGACCTGAAGACCCAGCGAAAGCAGAGGAAGGCCGACCTGGACAAGCTGGTCAGGGAGAAGGAGGCACTTGAGCGGGACAATGCCGACGTCATCAAGCGGCACAAGGCATCCAACGCCGAGCTGACGAAAGCCCGGAAGGAGTTCGAGGATGCGGAGAAGAAAATAGCCGGCTCGGATTCCGCAGCCACTCCCCTCCAGAAAGAGGCTTTCGAGATCAAGAAGCGCGTCGACGAACTCTCCGAGAAGGTCAGGACCCTCACGGTCGAGAAGGACAGGCTCACGGACAAGGCCGAGCGCCAGAGGAAGGATCTTGAGGAGCTCGAGGAGAAGAAGTCCAACCTGGAATTCCAGCTCAAGGACGCAGACTGGCGTCTCAAGGAGCTCAAGAGCGAGGGGAAGAAGTCGAGCGGGAACCTCAAGGAGAGCCAGGCACAGTACCTCTCCAAGCGCAAGGAGGAGGGGGAGCTTTCAAGGCAGTCGCTGGAGCTCGAGGCGGCCATCAAGACTCTCACCCGCGACTACAACCAGCTGAAGGCTGAGAACGACGCTGTGAAGTCAGTCGAAAAAGGTTACAGCGCGGCAGTCAATTCCATTTTGGAGGCGAGGGACAAGGGGGAGCTGAAGGGCATACACGGCACGGTCGCGGAGGTTGTCAAGCTCGACAAGAAGTTCGAGACGGCGATTGCCACTGCCGCCGGCAACAGGATGCAGGCCGTCATAGTCAACGATGACGCCACCGCCGAGAAGGCCATCAATTTCCTGAAGAAGAACAGGGTGGGCAGGGCGATGTTCCTGCCGATCAACCAGATGCTCCCCCAGAGGCCGCGCGGAAAGGCGCTGATGGCCGTGAAGGATTCCCTGGGATTCGCTATCGACCTCGTTGAGTTCAAGGATGAGTACCGCGACGCAGTGAGCTACGTCCTCGGCGAGACCATAGTGGTCGACACCCTCGAATCCGCAAGGGCGCGCATGGGCGGCGTGAGGCTCGTCACGCTGGACGGCGACCTCGTGGAGGCCTCGGGCGCAATGATAGGCGGCATGAAGGAGCGCAGCCTGATGAAGATGGGCAGCTCCAACCGCGGAGAGCTGGACGCGGTCGGGGAGAACCTCCGCAAGGCCACCGAGAGGGCAGACAAGCTCTCAGAGAAGCTGAGAGCGCTCAGAGAAGAGATGCTCGACCTGGAGAAACAGGTCAAGGATGCAGGCATGTCTGATACATCTGGCTCGGCGGTGGTGGATTCCCTGGAGACGCAGCGCAAGGAGTTCAAGGAATCGGCCGAGAAGGCCAAGAAGGCCATCAAGGTACTTGAGACAGAGCTGGAGCAGACCTCGGAGTTGCGGGATAAATCAGTTTCCGACCTGGAGCGCTTCTCCGACGAATTGAGCGAACTTGACAAGAAGCGCCAGGCCAAGGAACAGGAAGTGCTGAGCCTGGCATCCAAAGGCCTCGGCAAGGCGATGAAAGAACTTCAGGAGAGGATGGCGCGGCTGGCCAAGGAAGAGGCCGAACTTTCAGCCTCGCTGAGCGCGTTCGACAGCAGGTCGAAGATACTGCAGGACAGGATGTCCGAGGTAAAGGAATCGCTGGACTTCATCGAGGCCAAATTGAAGTCCGAAGAGGACAACATCAAGGCCAGGGAGAAGCTGCTTGCCAAGCATTCCACGGACCTGAAGGCCATGCAGAAGATAGAGGATTCAATGGGCAGCGAGCTGGCCCAGCTGCGCAGGAAGCGCGACGAGGCTTACAAATCAAAAACCGAGATAGAAGCCAGCATCGACAAGGTCGCGCATTCCGTCGAGGCGAAGAACGATTTCATCCGCGGCCTGAAGCTTGAGCATGAGAACGCCGCCAAGATGCTGGCCGACGCAGAGGAGATTGTCAAGAAGCTAAACATCGGCGACATCTCGAAACTTCCCAGTTCCGAGACCCTCAACAGGACCATCAAATCGGCCGAGATCGCGATGGAGTCGATGGGCAATGTGAACCTCCGCGCGCTGGACGCGTATGACGAGCAGCAGGCCAGGCACGACGGGCTGAAGGAGGAGCTTGGCAGGCTCAGGGAGCAGAGGAAGCGCCTAATCAAACTGGTCGAGGAGCTCAACGAGAAGAAGAAGGTAGGCCTCCTGAAAGTCTACGCGGCCGTGAACGAGAAGTTCAAGATGGTCTATGCCGAACTCTCGGAAGGGGGCGAGGCCGAACTGCTTCTGGAGAACCCGGACGACCCGTTCTCCGCAGGCCTGTTGATAACCGCCAGGCCGCCGGGAAAGAAGGTGCACAGGCTCGAAGCGCTGTCAGGCGGCGAGAAGGGCGTGGTCTCAATGTCACTTATATTCGCGATACAGAGGTACGATCCCTCACCGTTCTACATGCTGGATGAGGTTGACCAGAACCTCGATGCGATAAACGCGGAGAACGTGGCCTCGATGGTCAAAAGGAATTCCGAGAGGGCGCAGTTCCTCCAGATATCCCTGCGGGAGGTCACGCTGAAGCAGGCCGACCACATAGTCGGCATCACGATGCAGAAGAAGGGAATTTCGGACATCATAATGAAGGTCGATCTTGGGGGCGCGAAGCTCCTTCAGAAAGCTGGCCCGGAGAAAGGCCAGGAGGCGGGATGACATGGATGCGGAAAGCGATGTGGCTGTGTGCCCGATACTGAACGAGAAGGCCCTGGATGCGATGGGCGAGAAGGAGACCGAGATAATCAACCACCTGCTCTTCCACAAGTCAATAATCAAGGAGCCTGGGAAGGCTGGCCTGGACCTGGACAACTACCTCAAGATAATGGAGGAGCTGGACATGGACATCCAGGTTGTTCTCGACAACCCGGTGGACAGGGCGGCGGCGATAGCGTTCCAGCTGGTCATCGACGAGAAGTACGACCCGTGGAACATCGACCTCACCGAGTTCACGAAGCTCTACCTGGAGAAGCTTAAAAAGGAGGAAGAGGTGAACTTCATAATCGCCGGTAGATTGATAGTCATGGCCTGGTCCATCCTGAGGAGCCAGAGCGCACATATACTCACCAAGGCCGACAGGGTCGATGAGCCCGAAGAATCTTTCTTCAGCGACTGGGAGATCGAGCCCGCTTACGAGCCCATCCCCGGCTCGGGATTCAGCGACTTCGTCCTCGGCAGCCAGAACCCGGTGCTCACGGAGGCGGTGCACAGCACTGACGTGCGGCCTGTTACCCTCGTCGCCCTGCTGGAGGCCTTCGATGAAGCGAGGGAGGAGATTGCCCTCCGGGAGAGGATAAAGAAGCTGGCAAGGCCCGAGGATTCCAAGCCCATCGTGATAAGCGAAAAGCTTCACGGAGAAAGCCTTCAGGAGGACATCAGCATGACTTGGCAGCGCATATGCGGCTGTCAGGAAGCGCACATCCCCATCACACGGATATGGAAGGAGGACGACACCCTTGACAAGGTCAAAGTCTTCATTTCCACGCTCTTCCTGGCCAAGATGGAGAAGGTCGAGATCGAACAACGAAAACTTCCCTACGGCGAGATATTCATAAGCAACATCGAGGCGCGGGACATGGCCCCCATCGAGAACGCCGTGCCCCTTCCAATAGTCCCCGCCGAGAACCTGGCGGTGGTGTGAGTTGGGGGACGCCGAGCTGGTGGAGGCAGTCCTCTTCTCGGCGGGCAAGCCCCTGTCCGTGAAGGAGATATGCGGCGTAACAGGCCTTGAGGAGAAGGCGGTCCGCGGCGCGCTCCGCAAGCTGAACCGCTCCTACGAGACACGCTCCACCGCGCTTGACATTGTCCACATTGGGCAGAATTACTCGATGCAGCTGAAACAGGAATACGCCCTGGGGACCGAGGAGGTCGCCCGGAAGGAGCTGGACAAGGACGTGACCAAGACCGCGGTGCTGATTGCCTACTACCAGCCCATGTCGAAGAAGGAGCTCATCGGCATCGTGGGAGAGAAGGTCAGGGACCATGTCGATCTGCTCGTCAAGATGAAGCTCATCTACCAGAACCGGACCAACCGCGGCTACATCCTCGAGACCGCCCCCAAGTTCATGGAATTCTTTGGAATTGAGGCGAAGTCCAAGGAAGAACTGAAGGGCATGCTGGCGAAGAGCGCCGGGTTGAAATAAACCGCCAAGGGTTTATTTGAAGAAACCATATTCGATGAAAATCATATCGCCAGCAGTAATTCTCGAATCAGTTGCAATTAACATTTTCCCAATAATATTTCATTAAACACTAAAATCTAAATACACGTGTGCGCATGTACGCGCACTACAATTGGGGATGAAAGGTTTGAAGAGACAGGCGTTCGCAGTGTGGGTGTGCATGGTTATGATCGCTTCGGGATTCGTGATGGTCGAATGGACCGGTGGCGGAGCCGAAGGAGAGGAAATAGAAGTCAGCCCGATGTACACGTTGCACGCCCCGATTTCCATAAGCGGGGACATGGACTTCTATAACCAGGCAATTGCTGAAGGATGGGCGGGAAACGGCACATCTGCAAATCCCTACATAATCGAGGGCTACGATATTGACGGGAGTGTTACCTGGTATTGCATAGAAATTGACTGGACTTCTGTTTATTTCGTGGTCAGGGACTGCTATCTGCACTCAACCGAAAGTGGAATTAGGTTTTTCGGTGTCCAGAATGGTAAGATTGAGAGTAATATTATTAACAATAACGGATGGTGTGGCATATATTTCCAGGATTCCAACAGCAACATCATTATAAGGAACACTATTTCGAACAACTGGGTGGGTCTTTACTGTAATTCCTCCAGCAGCAACACCATCGTAGCCAACAACGTTTCGAACAACCAGTATGGCATGTACCTCTGGGGTTCCAACAGCAACATACATCTTGTCCCGAGCCAGCTGCAAATCGACGAAGGAACCGGCGGGGTCATCAGCCTTCAGGGAGATGATGTGAGCTATTACAGCCTGAGTTCACCCAACTCGATAAGCGCGGAATTCAACACCGCCCTGAGCGATGCTTTCTATGACATCACGGCAGCCATCCTGCGCATCGAGTACAACAACCCGAGCTACACTTTTGCGCCCGGATACACCACGAACCCGTTCATCAGCTTCAACTATTCTGTGCCTGGGAGTGTGCCCGAGACGATGGCGTTCCAGATAGCCCAGAACCAGGTGGCTGATGTTCTGCTGCAGACCGACATCGTGGCCAACGTGAACACATTCAGCCAGATCAACCAGATGCTCGTGAATTTCACAGCACATGATGATATTGTAAATGGAAACAACCCGATTAACATCAGCTTCATCGCGCTCGACCTCACCGTCTCCAGCAGAAACACCATCTACTATAACAATTTCATCAATAACGCCCAGCAAGCCATTGATGATATTGGAACAAACCAGTGGGACGACGGCTACCCCTCCGGCGGAAATTACTGGTCTGATTACAATGGTACTGATGGGAACAGCGATGGCATCGGGGACACGCCCTACTACTTCGACGGGGGGCAGGACGACTACCCTCTAATGGAGCCGTGGAACCCCGAACCTGCTCAGATGCCACACGCCCCCATCCGCATCAACTCCAACGCGGATTTTTCGGCGATTGCGAGTTCGGGGGACGGGAGCACTGGGAATCCATGGATTATTGAGGGCTGGGACATCGACGGGACCGGATATGGGTACTGCATTTATGTGGGGAATACAACCGATTATTTTGTTGTGAGGGAGTGCTTTCTGCACGATGCATATAATATGATTTATAATCCGCCATTCTGTTCTGATGCGGGAATTACTTTATATAATTCTATTAATGGTCTCATTTCCAGAAACACTTTTTCTAGTAATATGTTTGGGATATTCCTTTGGTCTTCATCCAATTATAATGCAATTATGAATAATACAGTTATAAACAATTGGGGCATTGGTATTTTTGCTTTTTCTTCTTGTTATAATCTAATACGAGATAATATTGTCTCGGGAAATTCTGGAGATGGTATTGACCTTGAATTCTCAAATAATAATTTCTTAATAAATAATACAATTTCGAACTGTAGGGGAGGCATCCATCTATGGTTCTCTCTGGACAATACCCTCTTGGGGAACTTGATGGAGAATGACGGGATAATAATTGATGGAAATATAATAGAGCAATGGAACACACACATAATTGATACTACGAATATTGTCAATAACAAACCGGTCCAATACTGGAAGAACCAAATCCAAGGTACCATTCCTTCAGGCGCAGGGCAAGTCATCCTAGGTAACTGCACCGGAATCACAATTGAAAATCAGAACGTAAGCGAAAATTCCTGCGGAATTGAACTCGGATTCTCTTCTGATAACATTATCAGAAGAAATATGGCCAAATCAAATGATTATTATGGAATATACCTTCGCTGTTCAACGAATAATATAATCGAAGACAACATTCTCAATTTTAACACTGATATAGGTCTTCGCCTAGCTTATTCTAGTAATAACAATACATTAATCAACAATACGGCTACTAGTAATTATTATGGTATTTTTATAATTTCCTCTAGTTATAATTTAATATATCATAACAATGCCCTAACTAATATTAACCAGGCCTGTGACGATTCAGGCCTTAATATTTGGGACGACGGCTACCCGTCCGGCGGCAACTACTGGTCCGATTACAATGGCACAGATGGGAACGGCGACGGCATCGGGGACTGGCCGTACTACTTCGACGGAGGCCAGGACAACTATCCTCTAATGGAGCCTTGGAACTCAGAACCGGCCCAGATTCCGCACCAGCCAATCCGCATCAACTCCAACGCCGACTTCACGCTGGCTAACGGTGTCTCGGGCGGCAACGGCTCTGCCATTGCCCCCTGGATAATCGAGAATTGGGACATCGATGGGACTGGATATGGGTACTGCATTTACATTGGAAATACGACGGAATTTTTTGAGGTGAGGGAATGCTATTTACACCATGCAAGCGGTGCATATAACCCGCCATATTACCCGAATTCAGGTCTGAGTTTATCCAATGTTAGTTAACTAAGGGAGAGAACCCC
>DAJR01000050.1 GCA_002496385.1 Methanomassiliicoccales archaeon UBA147
CCTATGGAATAGCCACATTGCATATATTCCAGTTCTGCTTCGTATGCCCCGTTTTCATAAACGTCAGCATTCAAGAACTCGCTGGTTCTGAGGTTTTGGATTGTGACAATTGCATCAGGAACTGGTGCATTGCTATCATCGAAAATGGTTCCCCATATCATAAAAGGTGGAATTGGTGGTTTTGAATTGTCTGCCGATTCCAATGGTTCAGCTGTTGCTGTGAATACAAATCCTGTTGAAAACAGCATAGCCAGTACAATTACAATCGATAAAACCTTGCCCCGCATTTCTGAATAATCTCTCGTCATTTTGCCACACCCTCCCGCTTCAATTCGGATAACAAATTCAAATAGCATTACATCGTATAAATAGTTTTATGTAGGACGAAGCCAATATCTATAAATAATGACTGAAAAAATTGGAATAATATTACTTAGTATTGTTGTCCTTGTGAGTGGGATGCCAGTGATAGCACAATGCCAAATTGATAACGACATTACGAATACGGACATTACATATCTCAATGGAGATTGGATAGTGAACGATGCCCAAATTAGAGAGAACATGACTATTGTTCTAAAAGGTAATTTGACAATACAATCCGGAGGAAATTTGACCTTCCGCAACGTGACGCTTCAAATGAATTCCACTGCTGGGATTGAATATCGAATTGATGTTCAATCGGGTGGTGTTTTGGTTGCTACTGACAATGACAACTCGAATTTCACTGAAGCCGATGCTACAAAATTTCAAAGATATAATCCCGCGTATGCATTCTTTTTTTCAGCTCGTCCAGGCAGTATTTTATCTATAAAAAATTCGATATTTGAATTATGCGGACGAACATCTGCAATTCTTGATCGGGAGGGAGTATATATTGGTACAGATAATGCCTGGATAGATCATTCTCGTATAAACGGTTCTGTGAAGGGGGTTATCCTCTACGGCTCCGATGCAGTGGTGTCGAACAATACGATAGAGTGGTGCGAAGTGGGAGTATATTCTAGCTATTGGTCGAATGGCACAATAGAAAACAACTGGATTAATTCAAATTGGCTTTACGGCATATGGGTGACCGGTGGGAGCAACGGCAATCCGAAGCCGTCTAACCCCCTGATACGACGCAACACTATACTTAATACAGGGAGAGGAGTAAACACTGCGGATGGTCTCCAAATTGAGGTGTCTTCGGCGCCCATAATCAAGGATACGAAAGTTATTGCCAGTAAGGAAGATGGAATGTTTATGTGGTCGCTTGTGGACGTTAGGGCAGAGAACTTGACCATCGACCCGCAAGGTGGGAACTATGCGATTGTTGGTGGCGGGAGTTGGAATACATTGAGCCTGACGAACTCTACCATCGGCCAGGGAGCAGTAAAAGATGTCAGCATCAGCCAGTCCTACTTCACATTTACGAATACAACATTCCACCATGCGAGAGTTGCGTTCGGAGACATTGTATCGAATCTCACCGTCCAGTGGTTTCTAAATTCTTATGTCAATGATTCCTTTGGTAATCCTATACCAAATGCGAACATCAGAATAAGTGATAACGTAAACGGAACATATGATAACAATTTTACCGCAAACGAGAACGGATATGTTAACTGGACTGCATTAAGAGAATACTATCAAATCCAGAGCACGCTTATCGATTACAATCCGTACAACATCACCGTCTCCAAGCCAGGATACTCGATAGGTTACGCCGAAGTCGAAATGAATGATAGCAAAACGGTGGTAATAACTCTCATCGACATTGAGAATCCTATTGCAGATGCTGGCCTAAATCAAACAGTTGACGAAGATACTACAGTCTATCTTGATGGCTCAGGAAGCACGGACAACGTAGGTGTCGTGAATTATACATGGCACTTCTACGACGGCGGGCCGCTCGTTAATCTTTTTGGTGTAAACGCAAGCTATATTTTCGCGCAGCCTGGCACATATACGATAACGCTCAATGTCACGGATGCCTCTGGGAACTGGGACTCGGACACGTGTGTCATATACGCAAATGACAGCACAGCGCCGATTGCGAATGCTGGTACTGACCAATCCGTTGACGAGGACGAAATGGTTTATTTCGATGGCGGCGGCTCGACCGACAACGTTGGTATCGCCTGGTACAACTGGACATTCGGGGATGGAAGCCAGGATTTTGGCTCGAACATCGCGACGAGCCATGCCTACACAAACGCTGGCAGTTACATCGTCACCCTGAACGTTTCCGACGCTGCGGGAAATTGGGCCACCGACACCTGCCTTGTCTTCGTGAGCAACATCGCCCCGACAGCAAACGCTGGCGGCAACAAAACAGGGAACGAGGGCGAGGCTATCACATTCGATGGTAGTGCGTCCAATGATACGGCCTCAGATTTACCGACGCTCACATACGTCTGGTACTTCGGCGATGGCGATAGTGGAACGGGCAAGATAGTAAACCACGCTTATGCTGATAATGACTTTTACAACGCCACGCTCGTGGTTACGGACGACAATGGCCGCGTGGACTCCGATACATGCAATGTCACGGTAAACAACGTGGCCCCCGTTATTATGCCCGTCGCAAACCAGACCGCCCAGCAAGGAGTGCTGTTCACCCTGAGAATCAACGCCACCGACGTGCCAGCCGATGTTCTGACGTTCTCGGACAATACGACGCTGTTCGACATCAATCCAGTAACTGGGATAATCCAATTCACACCGACGAATGGAGATGTTGGAATCCATTTTGTGAATATCACCGTGACTGACGACGATGTGGGCAGTAGTTCTATTATCTTCAAAATTACAGTGAATAATACAAAAGACGCGCCTGTAGTCGCCCCCATACCTGCCCAGAGCGCGACCGAGGACGTACCTTTCGCGTTGCAGGTGCTTGCAACCGACCCGGATGCGGGCGATAATCTCACGTATTCGTTGACCGCATATCCGACGGGAATGGCTATCGCATCGACTGGCCTAATTTCGTGGACGCCCACGAACGCTGCGGTTGGAAGCCATACTATCACGGTCAGAGTTAGGGACACGACTGGCCTCTATGACGAGAAAACCTTTGCCATCACTGTTGCCAACGTGAACGATATACCGACGATTTCAACCAGCAGTTTGGCAAACGCAACCGAGGATGCGATGTATCTTTACCCCATCCAGGCGAACGATGTCGATGTTGGCGACACTCTAACTTACTCTCTTGATTCTGCGCCAGCGTTCCTATCAATCAATCCCAGCAGTGGGTTGTTGTATGGAACTCCAACGAACGCCCACGTTGGAACCCACCAGCTAATCGTGAATGTGAGCGATGGAGCTACATACGTCACACGAGCTTTCAACCTTACAGTAATCAACGTGAACGACCCGCCGACATTGATTTACATCTCTCCACAAACCGCTACCGAGGACGTGCCGTTCAGCTTGCAGATTGTCGGCCAGGACGTTGATGTTGGCGATATACTGACATATTCTTTGATTTCTTCGCTGACTGGAATGACTGTCAATCAGGCGACTGGTCTAATCGCTTGGACGCCAACGAACGACGACGTTGGCTCACACACGATCAACGTATGGGTGAACGACGAGAGCGGGGCGTTTGCTGAAAGGACGTTCCTGATAACGGTGGCCAATGTCAACGACCCACCGACGATAATCATTACGGCTCTTTCGAACGCTACTGAGGGCTTGATGTATATGGCTACCGTGCAGGCCGAGGACATTGATGGCGATGCCTTGACATTCTCTTTCGATTCTGCGCCCTCGTTCTTATCGATTAATGCAGAGACTGGATTGATTTACGGGATGCCAACCAATGATGATGTGGGCGTTCATCAGATTGTTGTCAACGTCAGCGACGGGATTGTCTTCATGACCAAGACGTTCAACTTTACGGTATTGAACGTAAACAATTTGCCAGTGATAACGAGTTATCCGATAAGTGTGGCGAAGCCAGGTTCGGAATATACCTACGCAGTCATCGCGGAGGATGCCGATGCCGGGGACGTGCTGGCCTACTCGTTGGTTGAAGCCCCTGAAGGGATGACAATCAACGGCCAGACCGGGAAGATTACATGGACTCCTACGGATGCCCAGGCCGGGCAAACGTATCAGGTCGTTGTCCGAGTGAGCGATGGAAATGGTTCGACAACACAAACATACTCTATCGCTGTAGATGACCTTCCAGCGGAGCCATATCGCCCGTTGTTCGACGACTATGTGTGGATTGGGATTATTATAATGTTGATTAGTATAATATTGCTGTTATTATTTTATCAACACGACAAGGGGCGGAAAGAGAAGGAAGAACAGGAAATCATCGAGAAAATGGTGTAGTAACCCCCATACTCCCTGAACGTTTTTTCCTATTGTTGATGGTTTTCGGGTAGCAGATTGAAAAAAAATCACTCCACCTCCATCCTGATGTTCCTGACAGTGCACTCCCTCCCCTGCAGGACATCGACCGGCCCGGCGCATTCAGGGCACTGGAATATCGGGGTGCCAAGGTGGCCCAGGGATGAATCCTGCACCTTGAGCGGCCCTGCATAATCGCAGTTCCTGCATCTCACCTCGGCAGGTTTTGTTATAATTCTGAGGGCATCCTTCTCTATCTTCGGCTCTGACTCGGCCAGCGCCCCGAAGCCGAATTGAAGGGCGTCATGCGAAAGGAATGACAGCTCGCCCACCTCCAGGTGGATTTCCAGGACCTTGATTGCCTTGCGTTTCTCCATCTCGGATTTCACAAGCTCCATTATGGACGATATCACGGAGAACTCATGCATCCGGGTATCCCCCGGCGTTCAGCATTTCCTCCCACAGAGCGATGGTCTCCATGGCCTCTGCCTCCGAAAGAACCTGGATGGCAAAACCGGCATGCACCAGGACGTAATCCCCCAGGACAACCTCTACGAGCGAGATATTGGCGCTGTTGACGACGCCCTCCCCGTACTGGACCCGGGCCTTCTCTCCGGTTATCTCGATGATTTTACCTGGTATCGCCAGACACATTGAACAACCATCTCTGGAGAGAAGAATGAATATAAGAAGATAGTGCCACAAAACTCGATGTATGTTCAATCAGTGGGTAGCCATGTGCCTAATTCTCAAAACTATGGTTTTGAGTTCATATGATTCGAAATTTCACGGCACATGGCGGTGGCCTGTTCCGCCTCCCGCGAGCTGACCGAAGCTGATGCCACCGTCCCCATTGGGTACGCGGCTGTGGGTTATGAGTTTTACCCCTCTTTCATCCAATTTACCCCTCAGGATCTCGTTGATGGCGATGTTATATGAAACTCCGCCCGTGAACCCAAGCGCATCCTTCGGGTCTGCAGCCCTCACCAGCCCCTCGAACAGCGCCTCGGCGAAGGACCTGGCCAGGTCCGCTGCTTCCTTATGCAGGTGCTCCCTGCCCGGGGGCGTCATGTCAGCCAGCTGCCTGAACAGACCCACTGTGTCCACGATCCCGGACCTCACATCGGCCTTGAACTCATGTACCGGATTTCCTCTCCGGATGTAAGGTTCCAGCTTCATGGCAGGTTCTCCGTCATACGTCATGGTTTCGCATATCCCGAGCCAGCAAGATAGGGCATCCAGCACTCTGCCTGTGCTGGATGTTTTGACGCTGCTCCTCATCATCCCGCGCAGAACTTCTGCTTCATGGCCAGCAAAATGCGGCTGCTCCAGGCCAAGCATGTCGGCGATGGCGAAAACCACCCTCCTCGGGTCCTCCACCGCCCTGTCCCCGCCGAGAAGCGGGATGTAAGACAGATGTCCTACCCTGTCAAACTTGCCGCCCTTCAAGTCAAGTATCTCGCCCCCCCAGACCTGCCCGTCCGTCCCATATCCGGTGCCGTCGCATGCCAGCACTCTCAGTGTGTCCAGCGAGTGCTCCGCCATGAGCCCGAAGGCATGGGCGGCATGGTGCTGGATTTCGATCAGCGGCACGGCCCATTCCGCAGCAAGCCGTGTCCCTACGCCCCTGCTGGAGTATTTCGGATGCATGTCGGCAATGACTGCCTCCGGCCTCCGGATGCCGTGAAGCTTCATCAGGTGCCTGATTGCATCCTCCAGGAACACCGAGGTCTCATACCGGCTTATGTCGCCGATGTGCTGGGTCATCACGGCCTTGCCGTTGACAGATATCGCGCCGGTGTTGTTCATGTCAGCGCCCACAGCCACCAGGGTGCGGTCGTGTGGGAGCGGCAGCGGCTCCGGAACGAAGCCTCTGGACTTGCGAATGAAGGACTGCGATGCCCCATTCGGTATCACCACCGAATCGTCGGTACGGTTGACAATGCGCCGGTTGTGCAGAAGGAAGACATCCGCGGCCAGCTTCATTATCTCGTCATCATGGATGGCCATGGGCTCGCCCGGGACGTTGCCGGAGGTCATTATCAGCGCGTCAGAGGCCAGCTTGCTGAAAAGTAGATGATGCAGCCCGCTGTAGGGCAGGTACAATCCGATGCGCTCCAGGCCGGGCGCCGTGTCCTCAAGCCCGCCCCCCAGCCTTTCCAGCAGCACTATCGGCCTGGCCGGATGCGTGAGCAGTCGCTCCCCGGCGGCCGTGACCGAGGCATATCTTCTTGCGGCGTCCGGGTCCCTGACCATGACCGCCAGCGGTTTCTGCGGGCGGCCGAACCGTTCCCTCAGGTGAGCGACCCGGGAAGGAACGCACACGATGTGAGTGCCGCCCCAGCTCTTGATCGCGCCCAACTTCCCGGCATCGATGGCGGCGGCGAACATGCCGACGGGATCGTTGGTGGGCACCCCCTCTATCCGATAACGGGGGCCGCAGTCTGGGCATGACGTTGTCTGCGCATGAAAGCGCCTGTCCAGCGGGTCAGAATATTCACGGGCGCAACTGGGGCACATGGGGAAATCGGCCATGGAGGTGTTGGGGCGGTCATAGGGAAGGTCGGATATCACGGAGAACCTGGCATCGCAGTTCGTGCAGTTGATGAAGGGGAATCGGGCCCGCCTGTTTCCTTCCGAGAAAAGTTCAGCCAGGCAATCGCCACATATGGCGGAATCGGGGGGCAGCGGAGAATTCCGACTTCCCGTGATGCTCTGAATTATTTGAAATTCAGAATCCGGCTCTGCACAATCTTCAATCGTAAAATCATCTATTTTTGCCAATGGGGGCAATGCTTCTTTCAATGCATTCATGAAAATATCTGGATTGCCATCAATAACGATTTCAACATTGGAACCGGCATTCAGAACATGGCCTTTGAGTCCAAGGCCTTTTGCTACCCGATACACCGTAGGGCGGAAGCCGACGCCTTGAACTGTTCCCCGGATGGCTATCCTGGGCATTGGCTCCTCACAGCCCCATTTCCTTCAGAAGGCTGTCCAGGCCGATGCACTGGCGCGCGTCGGTCATGACCACCGGGACATGGGGGTTGATGGCATTGGCGTCCGCCTTCAGCGCATTCACGTCCACTTCCATGATCTGCGCAAGACCAATTTTATTGATGACGATGATATCCGAGCTTCCCATGAGTACGGGATGCTTGCGCACCATGTCGTCCCCCTCCGTGACCGAGACTATGGTTATGCGCTTCTTGCTGCCCAGAGGGAAATCCGCCGGGCACACGAGGTTGCCGACGTTCTCGATGAAAAGCACATCGATGCTCTCCAGGTCCAGCTTCTCGAGCGCATGGTCCACCATGTGGGCGTCCAGGTGGCACTCCTTGCCTGTGTTTATGTTGACAACGGGCATGCCGTGTTTCCTGAACCTCCGGTAATCGTCATCCCCTGCGACGTCGCCTGCGATGGCCCCGCATCTGACCCCGCGGGACTGGAGGATGTCAGCCAGTTTCTCGATGAGCAATGTTTTGCCCGACCCGATGGCACCCAGGAAATCGAATGACCTGATGCCGTGCCTCTCGAGCAAGGCGGCATTGTCCCCGGCAATCCTTTTGTTGGCTGCCAGGATGTCCGCGCCCAGTTCCACGTCGCATACCTTGTGCATGTTATCAGTAATACAATTGGCCGAGGTTATTTAAGACTTTACCCTTTGAAGAAATGGGGGCGGCCCTGCGGCCGCCCTGTCATCTCGTTATTGTTCGGGGCCCTGTTCAGGCGGCTCCTGCGGAACGTCCGTGTCGCACTTCACTTCCTTGGGTGTGCCCTTGTAGCGCCTGCCCCTCACCTTCCTGCTCCTGTCGGCCGCCCTCTTGCTGACGATGATCGCATATGCAAGGCCGAATATCATCAGGCCAATCCCGGCAAGCACGGCAATGAACATCCCCGGGTCCCGGTCGAAATCTATCGCACCGATGTTGTACCTCACAACGACTGGGACTATGAGCACGGCGACGAGGTTGATGACCTTTACCATCGGATTGAGCGCCGGCCCCGCCGTGTCCTTGAGCGGGTCGCCGACTGTATCGCCGACGATGCTGGCCTTATGCGCCTCCGAGCCCTTGCCGCCGTAATGCCCGTCCTCGATATGTTTCTTGGCATTGTCCCACGCACCGCCCGCATTGGACATGAAAACCGCCATCAGCTGGGCAGANNGCCGAGCAGTCCCAGCCCGACCAGCTCCTTCTGGGCCGCCTTGGTGCAGATATCGACCGGGGTTGCATAGTCCGGTTTCGCTGTGCCTTCCCAGAGCCCTTTAATCTCCTTGAACTGCCGCCTTACCTCGTAGACGATGAGGCTCGCTGCCTTCTCGACCGCTCTGATGCACATTGAACTGAACAGGAACGGTATGGAACCGCCTATGAGGAGGGCCGCGAAGAATATCGGGGTGCTGATTATCACGTTTCCGGTTATCTCCGCCCCTTCGACGGTGAGCAGGTCGCTTCCCGCCTCGCTCGCCCGGACAATGTAATCCATGAACAGGCTCACAGCCGCAATAACGGCCGAACCTATCGCGATGCCTTTGGTGATGGCCTTGGTCGTGTTTCCCACGGCATCCATGTCGGCCATCCTCTGCCTGGCTTCAGGCTCGAGGCAGCACATCTCGCCGATTCCGTTGGCATTGTCCGCAATCGGCCCGAAAGTGTCCATGGAGATGGTGTTACCCGTGAGCGTGAGCATGCCTATGCCGCACAGAGACACGCCGTAGGCAACAAGGAAAGGCTGGTCTGTCGGGAAGATGATGGCAGAGGCAATCATCGCGCCCACGATCACGAACAGGGCCCACACCGAACTTTCCATGCCCCAGGCGAGCCCGCTCAGAATTGTCGTGGCTGCACCGGTCTTGGTCGATTCGGCTATCTCCTGGACGGGTTTGTGATGGGTGGACGTGAAATACTCAGTGAGATAGTTCAGGACCAGGGCCATGACGATGCCGGCGCCTGTCGCGAGGGCGAATTTGACGCCTATGTTGCTGACCGCGTAATATCCCACTTCTTCGCTTGCTCCCTGGACCCAGAACAGGGCCAGGAGAATGAACCCGCCGATCGAGATGCAGGCGGAAAGGCCGTAACCCCTGTGTATGGACTTCATCACGTCCTCTTTCTCTGTCTTGGATTTCACGGCATAGGTTCCGGCTATCGATGCCAGGATGCCCACAGCCCTGACCAGCAGGGGGAACACCACGGCGATGTACTGCATGTCCGGGTTCCCTGCGAAAGCGGCAAGGCCGAGTATCATCGCCGATACCATTGTGACCTCGTATGATTCGAATATGTCCGCAGCCATTCCCGCGCAGTCTCCGACATTGTCTCCGACATTGTCTGCGATGACGGCAGCGTTCCTCGGGTCGTCCTCCGGGATATTCTTCTCCACCTTTCCCACAAGGTCCGCACCCACATCTGCGGCTTTCGTGAATATGCCGCCGCCCACCCTCATGAACAGGGCGATGAGCGTTCCTCCGAAGCCGAAGCCCAGGAGCACTTCGGGGGCATGCACGTCATAAATCATGAAAATGATGACACCGCCCAGGAGCCCCAGCCCATCTGTGAGCATTCCGACTATGGTGCCTGTCCTGTAGCCTATCGTCACGGCTTCCCTCAGGCTCCTCCTCGAAGCCTGTGCGACGCGGACATTGGCTCTCACAGCCATCATCATGCCGAAGTACCCGACACTTGCCGAGAAGCTCGCGCCCATCAGGAAGGCCATCATTCTACCGACCGAGACGAGCATCCACTCTCCCTCTGTGTTCCCGTCGGCAATCCAGTTCTCGGGCTGCCCGGCGTATGCCGTGAGGAAAAGCGCGACAGATAGTATGGCGATGACGACCGCCACTGTTTTGAGCTGTCTTTTCAGGTAAGCCTCCGCGCCCTGCTGGATTGCCTTGGAGACCTCTTGCATCTTCTCCGTGCCCACATCCTGCTTCATGACGAACACCTTCAGCAGGAGGGCATAGACCAACCCGGCAATGGCTACGAAAAATGTTATCCACAATGCATACACTTCAAAGTCTGACGCACCCTCGAGGAACATTCCTTCACCATCCGTTCCGGGAATCCCGGACAGAGGGGGGATGTTTTGTCAATATTAAAAAGTAAGGTAAACGGAGAATTTGGAAGATTTGGCAATGTAAATCAAGAAGTTCGCAACTTCTGTTTGTCCCCTCTCGATGGAGACAGATATTAATAGCGCCAAAGCATATGGGTAATCAGTGATTCCATGAAGAAGATCAAAACATACATCGAAGGTTTTGACGAAGTTTTGGGCGGAGGAATACCCGAGGGCCATGTCGTCCTTATGTGCGGCACCCCCGGCACGATGAAGACCTCTCTTGCCTACAGCATCATGTACGAGAACGCAAAGCGCGACGGGCGGAAAGGCCTCTATATCTCGCTCGAAGAGAGCTACGAAGGGCTGAAGGGGGCCATGCTGGATCTCGCCATGAAGGACATAGACCAGCTCCCGGTGTTCATGATAGACGTCGGCAAGATAAGGAAGGCCCATCCCGAGGAGGAGATAAGCAAGGGGTGGCTTGAGATTCTCATGAAATACATCCAGAAGCGCGTCCAAGCGGACGATTTCGACATCATCGTCATTGATTCGCTGGCAGCGCTGTTCTCGCTCGCTCCGCTGAAGAGCCCGAGGTCGGACCTCTTTCACTTCATCCGGTTCCTGAAGGACCTGAGCCCCACGGTGTTCCTGATATCGGAGATCAGCCACGGTTCGACCAACCTTGTGGCCAACGACGAGGATTTCCTGGCCGACGGAATTATCCATGTCAAGATGCACGAGGTCGGCGACAGCGATGTCCAGCTCAGGATAAATTGCGTCAAGATGAGGCGGACGAAGCATCAGAGGGGCTGGTATCGGCTCATGCACACCGGCAAAGGCTTCACCGCGACACCAATCATATCGCAATAACGGTCAAAGTCAATTATAAAATGGGGCTATTTGGCCCCTTCATCTCCAGATTTAACTGACTTCTTGGCTTTGCCTTTGGCCTTGACCTCTTTGGCTGCTCCCTTCTCAGGTGCTTTCGCGGCCTTGGCGTACCTCGCCTTGCCCGCTTCCTTCGCCTTCTTGTATTTCTTCAGCCTGTCCTTGTTGGCCTTGCAGTTGATGTCCAGGCAGACATCAGTCGGCTTCCGCCTGTTCATGACCATCTTCACCTGGGGCCCGCCGCATTTCTTGCAGAGGCTCTCATGGGCCAGGATGGTGCCGAACTGCGGCAGCGGGTAGGTGTTCTCGCAATCCGGGTACGCATTGCATGCGATGAACCTCTTTCCGCGCTTGGAGCGTCTCATGACAAGCGAGCCTGTCCCGCATTTCGGGCAAATGCCAATCTGATTCTGATTCCTGAGGGCCTCGTTCACTTCCTCTTTGATGTTCTCCCTGTGCGCCATCAGGATGTCGAGGCTCTTTGATAGCATCTCCTGGGACTCGGCGACGACCGATTCCTGGTCCTTCCGCCCCTCGGCGATCAGGGTCATATCCTCCTCCAGCTTGCTGGTCATCTCGGTCCTGGCGATCTGCTCCGCATTGTCCTCCAGCGCGATTATGATTGCCCGGCCCGAGGCGGTAGGCCTTATCTGGCTCCCCTGAACATAGCCCCTGTCGAAGAGCTTCTGCACTATCTCGTGCCTTGTGCTCTTGGTCCCGAGCCCGAGCTTCTCCATGTCCCTGATCAGCGTGCCCTGGGTGAAACGTTTGGGCGGTTCTGTCTTTCCCTCCCTGCCCCTGATGTTGACGACGTTGATGGTCTCCCCCACGGTAAACTCGGGAATGAATACATCAGTGAATTTGATATATGGGTAATAGGCCTGCCAGCCCCTGTCGAGGGTTTCGTGTCCGTGGGCGATGAATCTTTCGCCGCAGATGTCAAAGACCGCCTCGCTCCTCAGGACTGCCGCGGCCGGCGCCAAGGTTGCCAGGAACCTCCTGACGACCAGTTCGTAAATCTTCCAGCCATCACCCTTGAGATTCTCGCGGGTGGCGGCGTCCACCGGGTGGATTGGCGGGTGGTCGGTGGTCTGCTTCGAGCCCCTGGAGGGGTGCAGCTTCTCTTGGGCAAGGATCTCATTGACCTCCTTGGCGAACTCGCTCTTTGCCAGTTTCCCCAGTATGGATTTAATCGGAAGTGTGGGCGGATAGACCGTGTTGTCAGTCCTCGGATAGCTGATGAGCCCGTCATTGTAAAGGCTTTCGGCCACCGACATCGCCCTTGCAGCGGAAAAGCCGATGCGGCTGGCCTCGGCAAGGAACAGCGTGGTGCTGAACGGGGGCGGCGGGCGTTCCATTCCCTCCTCGACCTTGGAATCCTCGACCTTGGCGAGTTTGCAATCCTTGACTTTTGTGAAAACCTGGTCCGCTTCGGATTTTTCCCAGAAAAGGCCGTGAGAATGTTTGGCGAAGAAATGCCTCTTCTTCTCCAGGTCCGCGATTATCTCCCAGAACGGCACAGGCTGGAAAGTCTCAATCTCCTTCTCGCGGTCGACGACCACCGCCAGGGTCGGGCTCTGCACCCTTCCCACCGAGAGGAAGTCGGCGCCCAGCTTGCCGGTTGCCGTGGACATGAATCTTGTGAGGACCGCGCCCCATGCAAGGTCCACTATCTGCCTGGTCTCAGCCGCTTTGGCGAGATTGTGGTCCAGGTCGATGAGGTTCTCGAAAGCCCGGTATATCTCCGGCCCGGTGAGGGCGCTGAACCTGGCCCGCCTGACCACGACATCGGGCCTGAGTCCCATCACCGAGACGGCCTCGGCGCCGATCAGTTCCCCCTCCCTGTCGAAGTCGGTAGCCACTATCACTGTGTCCACCTGCTTGGCAAGGTCCCGGATGACATTGAGGATCCAGGGCGCGGTGGCGATTTTCAGCGGGGGTGTGGCGACCATTGCCCTGAGGTCGTCGATGTTCCAGTTCTTGAAATCCTTCGGATAGTCAAGGTTGAGGATGTGCCCCCTCAGGCCGACCACCAGGCATTCAGTCCCTTCCCATGGGAACCTGAAGACCTGAACGCGGTTGAGGTAGGTCTTGCTGTACTTGCCCTTCGAGAGAAATGTGGCGACCCTCTGGGCGGCATTGTTCTTTTCGCATATGACCAAGGTTGCCATGAGTTCGGTGCAAGTTGGCACAATATAAATATCTTAGGATTGGAGGAAATTGAATATGTTTGGACAAGCCCTCAATTACGCGCGGGAAGTGGGCCGGTGCCGGAGCTTTGGAGCCGGGATGGATGTCGATGTCAACACCTCCCTGGGCTTACACCCAGGGCCTCCAAAGGATGAAATAAAGAGAATCGCCTCACCAGCCCGGTTCCGCAAACCGGGCCACGACCCCGGCCTCGAATGGCAAAATGAATGCAATCAGCCGGGGTATGATGACGGGGGCTGGAACTGAATACAGGGGTGGTTGGCCAGTGTGAGGTGGATTCAACGCCTAATCCGGCGCCCAATACACATCTACACCGGATTAATTATTCATCCTTCTCGGATATTTTAAAATTCCGTAATCGACAATAGGGAAACATTATTGATTACGGAAGGAATTCAATTTTTTGCCCTTCTTTCGGCATATGTACCTTGAACCCGTCTTCCCTCAGATCGTTGGCCAGCACTATCCTGTTGTCCCCGTGGCACAGGACTACCTCCTCCGGGGCGCAGGCCTTGACGAACTTGATGAGCTCATTGTGGTCCGCATGTGCCGAGAAATCGTAGAACCCGAGCTCGCACTGGATTTTCGCGGGAGCGCCGCCCAGGACCAGCTCCCCGCTTTCCATCAGCATGCGCCCGTTCGTTCCCTCGACCTGGTAACCGGTGAGCAGGACAGCGCTGTTCTTGTCGTTCCTCCTGTCCGATATGAACTCCAGCACTGGTCCGCCATCCACCATCCCGCTAGTGGTTATCACGACCTGCGCGGTCTTGGCCAGCGTCTTTCTGTCGCCCGGGTTGCGTATGACCTTTATCTGGGCCATCGCGTCGCTCAGGCGCTGGGACGACCGCAGGTATTCGGGCATGCTCATGAAGTGCCTGTTCACTGCCCACCCCATCCCGTCCAGGACGATGTCAAGGCCCGAATTCATCAGCGTCAACATCATCTCCTGGGTCCTTCCCACGGCAAACGCCGGCACTATGGCCAGGCCCCCCCGTTCCACGACCTCCTTCGTCTTGTTCAGGAAATGTCTCTCCGTCTCGGACCTGGGCGGGTGGTCCCTCCCCGAGTATGTGCTCTCTATCACCAGCACGTCGCATTTCACAGGTTTGGCGCCGTTCACAAGATGGGAGTCCAGCGTGTTGATGTCCCCCGTGAACAATAAATCCTTGCTTGCCCTGACCTCGAACATCGCCGCGCCCGGAATGTGCCCGGCGGGATGAAGGCAGATATCTATTCCCCCCGCGTCCAGTATGTCGCCGAATGCGGCATTCTGAAGGTGCTTCTTGAGCACCTTGACATCGCTCTTGTCGTAAGGCGCAGGAAATCCCTCCAGAGACGAAACCTTGACGCTGTCCTCGAGCAGCATGGTCCCGACGATGTTTGTGGGTGGCGTTGCAACGACGTCCACCCCGAAGGTCGCGCACAGCCAGGGAATCATCCCGGAGTGGTCGATGTGCGCGTGGCTGAGAAACGCAAGATCCACCGCGGGCGGTTTCATGGGATATTTCGGGGGCTTGGAGGGTGTGAGGCCGCAGTCGAACAGGAGCCTGATGCCGCCGTCCTCCAGGAACCCGGAAAGGCTGCCCACCTCGCTGGCGCCGCCCAGTAATGTCAGTTGCATGTGAGAAGTGATGCGGCGATTGTTTTTATAATTATGCAAGAAGTATTTCGGCAGTGCAAAATAGTTGAATGCATCTTACTTCAATCACCAGCAATGCATTCGACAATGGCGCGGGAACAATCTCAAACCAAATCAAGCGCCATGTAACTCGCATCATTTTTCATGCAATCGGTGAATTCGATAACTAAATATCAACAATTGTAGAATTCGCCTTGATTTCTGGCTTTACTTGATACAATCTTCGACAATAGCCAGAAATTGGCCTGACTCACGACTATTCAATAAAGGAACATAGTGAGCCAGACCTGAATCGACAATATCTATGCATTAGTGATTCACAGCGTTGCCGGTAATCGGCAAACTATCAACAATAAGATTACCGGCGGAAAGGCTGCCCACCTCGCTGGCGCCGCCCAGTAAAGTCAGTTGCATGGGGGGGAGGAACACGCTAATCTTTTTAATGATTTTGATTAGCCATCATTGCTCACCGAAACGCCAGCCCTATGGGAAACTATTTTAGCCTCCGAAACTATCATGCCCAACATGGATGGTGCCTGCGCGTTTGTGAGTCTGCTGCCCCTTCAGACGGACGGCGAGGGCAATGACATGGTATGCACTTATCTCATCATTCTTGGGATTCTGCTTCTGGTGCTCTATATCAGCCTGTTCATCTACAACAGGCTGGTTGTGGGTAAGAAGGTCAGGCAGCACCCCTGCAAGTACTGCGGCCACATGGTGAACGCGGTGTCCCAGTGCTGCTCGGCGCCTGTCGAGGAGCGGTTCATGGCAGGCCGGTGCAGCAAGTGCGGGAAAAGCACCAGGACGGTCTGCGCCACGTGCAAAAGAGAACTATACTGAATTTTTAACAATCTCCCATTTTCGAATCAATAATGTTCGTGCCCAAGCTCTTTGCATTTGTTTGGGTCCAGGAGCATATGCTGGACCTCGAGCATCATGGTGGGGTGGTATCTCTGCTTCGCAGTCCTCAACCCTTCGATGCCCAGGTCGGATTGCCTGTTGATGTACAAATGATTCTTGGAAAGAAGTTTCGCACACTCGTTGTTGATTGCCTGGTACAACCCCTCGAAAGCCGGCATGGCCTTCTCGAAATGCACGACCGCGGTATCCGGGCATATGGACTCGAACACCGTGACAGCTTCAATATCCCCGTTGATGCGGATGGCCAGGCCGCGGAGTCCGAGTTCGAAACAGTGTTCCACGGTATACAGAATCGCCAGCCTCTCGTTGTCCAGGAGCGGGTCGGATTCGCAGTCCTTCCAGAGACACCAGCGCTGCAAGAATATTCTGATCTCGTCGATGTTCTGCTTGCATAACGATTCAACTTCGTAGGCCTGCTGGCGTTTGAATTTGCTGAGCTTGTTGCGTATCTTGAGGTAATTCTTTCCTTCCAGGTTCGCAAGGTCGGCCGCCCTGTAAACGTAATCGAAATAATCCGGGTGCTTGATGAAGCAGGCTTCCGGGAAAATTTCCTTGAGCCAAGCCATTGTCTCATTGTCCACCAGGACAAGGCAATATTCAGATTTTGCTTCCTCGGACAGCGTCACCAGCTGCCTCACAAGCTCGGGACTGCACGGCCCCAAAGGCGGCCTGAACCGCGGGTTCTCATCAGGTTTGGTCATTATCATCAGGCAGCCCTCATGGAACAGGAAGTAAGGCTGGACGAAATGGCTCCAGCTTACGAGCGTTGTGAAAATATTTTCGCTGTGCCTTGGCGGGTACATCGCATAATGGGCATCGAACAGCGGCTTGTCCCCGAGCTTGAGCGGTTTGAAATCCTCAATCCCGAACATCCGGCTTTCTCCTGAACACCATCGGTTCTCCGGCCAATGCCTCGAACCCCAGAGGCTCGTAGAATCTCCTGGAACCCGGCTCGGCCACCAGGCCAACCCATACCAAACTCTTCGCCATGCAATGCTCCAGCAGTTTACTCACTATCGCTCTGCCAATACCCCGGCCCCTGCACCTTTCCAGAACAACGATGTCCTGGAGCCAGGCGTCCGAGGTTCCGTCGGATATCGCCCTGCCCATGCCGATAGCTTTTCCAGTTGTTGGGTCAACCGCGACGACGAACGCGAAGCTGCCTTCTATCAACGGCCCTATTCCGGAAGGGTCATAGCTCTCCAGCCACCAGCCGCCCGCTTTGTACAGTTCGACAATCTGGTCTTCAGGCCAGCTTTCAACAGGACGTATATCGAATTCTGACAGTCAATCCCCCCTATTTCAGGACCTCGTAGAACTCCTCCACGGGCATCTCGGCAAGGTGTTCGGCGAGCGAGTCGAAGGTAGCCCTGAATTCCGGGTCCAGGTGGGAGCGCTCGTGCGCTTCCTTGGACTCCCAGAATGTCACCAGTATCATCTTGGTCGGCTCAATATTCAGGGTTGTGAGGTCCGCTTCCACGAAGCTGCCTATGCCGGACATCCCGGAAATCCTCAGGGCCTTGGAACCGAGAAAGCCTGGCATATGCTCTGTCGCCCGGCAAAGCATCATCGCCTTCTCCATGAATCTCTCCTCGTGGCCCGGTCTTATTCGAACGAAATTCTGGGCGCAGATTATGGTGTTACGCACCCAGTCATAACCTTCCTGCTCGTCAAGTCTCAAATAGCGGGAATCAAGGCCCATCCCCGCGAGCTTGTCATGCGCGATGATTGACCGCCGTTCGGTATTGCAGTAAATGATGATTTGCTTGTTCTTCAGGAACTCTTCATGGAATTTCAGGTCGTAATGCGGGATGTTGATTGCGCCTTTGATGTGTTCCTTCACGAACTCCTCCCTCGTCCTGACATCGATGATTATTTCTTGCATGGGGGCACCTACATGAACCTGTCGAACCTGTCCTTCGTGGCCTTGCATATCGGGCACACGCCGGGCGGCTCGTCCCTTGCGGCCAGGTAGCCGCACACCCTGCATCTCCAGACCGGATGGGATAGGCCGGATGCCCCGGTCCCGGCTTTCTTTTCCCGGAATTGCTGGCGCTCATCTCTTTTCATGGGACGGCGGTCAGGCAGGGGCTCTGCCTTTGCCTTCCCCTCTGCAATGTCCTTCGATACATAGAGCGCGCAATAGCACGCGCCGAAATCGTCAAGATCGGCATCTCGGTAATCACAGGGGCAGATGATGTCCAGGTCCTCCTGGCGATTGCCGTCCGCAAGCCTGCAGGGGCATGCCTGGTGGCCGAACCTCTTCTCGTTGGCTAGCAACCCCTCCACCAGTTCCATCGTGAACGCGCTGTCCGGGTTCAGGAAATATCCGTTCTTCCTGGCATCCGAATCCAGTTTCGCGAAAAGGTTCTGGGTATCGCTCATTTTAGGGCCTCCCTTATCTCGTCCTCCTTGAAACCGACTATGCATTTGCTGTCGCCGATGACCATGGTGGGGAATGAGCACCTGGGGTTCCACTTCTCGACGTCTTTCATGATGCTGTCCCTCTCGGTTCCCTGGAGCAGGTCCACGAAAATGTATTCGAACTTCACTCCCAGGTTGCTCAGGAACTGTTTGGTGCGTTTGCACCACACGCATGTGCTCAGCGCGTAAAGAACAATCTTTCCCTTGTCAACCCCTTCGACCTTTTCGAACTTCATTTTTTCACCTGCCCTCTTGTCATCCGATTTGGTTATGAATATCTTTCCATGTACACGAATTCCGGAAACTTCAGTCTGACTGGCCTTGTGCTGTCCACGTTCCATTGTTCATCAGTGACATTGTCGGTCCTGCTGTGAGATTTCTTGCCTATGGCCATGACGGTTATGACTGCCACATCTTCCGGTATGCCCAGTATCTCCCTGGTCCTTTTCGGGCTGAAACCCGCGACCGGATGGGCTACGAGTCCCATCCCGGTTGCCATGAGCATCAGCAGGCCCACCGCAATCCCGGTGTCGAACTGGTAATACTCCCTTTCCCGTATGACACAGTCGAATTCCTTCTTCGAAAGCACAACGAGGAGCATGGAGGCGTCCCTCATCCATTCGTTTCCCTTTGAGAGGGCGGCATGCATCTTCTCAAGCATCTCCGGGGTTCGGACGAATAACAGCCGCCAGGGCTGGTTGTTGAAGCATGAAGGCGCCATGGATGCTGCCCACGCCAGTTCCCTGACCATTGCATCTGTGATATCGACAGGCTCCAGCGCCCGATAGGCGCGGCGTTTCTCGATGGCTTCCTTCACTTCCATGGAACGATTGTCTCCCTATTCGCATTCTCACGGGCCCAGATGCATGCCCGGGTTGAAATCGTCGTAGGCTTCGAACTCCTGCTGGGCCTCCATCTCCTGTTTCAATATCTGGTAGTGGCTCTCCTCCATCCGGGCGAAATATCTGAGTGTCGCAGCCATCTCTTTGTCTGAATCCACAAATTTCGCGAAATCGGTGTAGAACTCGCCGGCCGCCCTCTCGGCGTCCATCGCCTGCTGGATTATCTTGCTCAGCGGGTATTTTTCACTGTCCGTGTCAATCTCGGGCAGTGGGACAGGGCTCACCAGCGGCAGCTCCAGCTTCTTGTTCCGGAATTGTAACTCATATTGCTGGGTCAGGAAGGAGCGGTGCTTCTCCTCCTCGCCGGCAAGGAACCTGAACCTGTCCTTCAGGAATGCGTTCCTTGTTATTCCGGCCAAGATCGAGTATGCCTCTTTGCTGTCTATCTCCGCCTTTATGGCAGTGAAGAACAGATCTTCCAGGGACAGTCCTTTCAGGTCCATTGTCTCACCTATGCCTGTGCCCCGGGTGCGGGGAACGTGAAGAGCGGGATTCTCGCAGCCAGGTCCTTGTCTATCATGAACAGGCCGTTGCCCTTTTCCCCTGCCAATTTGAGCTTCAGTACTATGTCCTGCGCAGTCGACTCCTCTTCCACCTGTTCTTTGACGAACCAGTGGAGCATCTCGACTGTTGCATGGTCCTTTTCCTTGATGGCGAGGTCCATCATGGCGTTGATGAGGGCAGTCACATGCTGCTCGTGCGTTGAGACATTCTCCATCATGGCCAGCGGCGTCTTCCACTTGGTCTGGGGTCCGTCTATCGCCTTCAGGACGACCCTTCCGCCGCGTTCTGAGACATAGTCGTAGAACTTCATGGCATGCATGAGCTCCTCCTGGGCCTGGGATTTCATCCAGTGAGCAAAACCCCGAAGGCCTTTCTCCTCAATGTCCGACGCCATGGAAAGGTAAAGGTAGGATGAGTAGAGTTCAGCATTTATCTGGTCATTCAATGCCTTCTCCACTTTCTTGTTCATCATGCCGCTCACTCCTTCTTCCACAGTCCATGCAGGTTGCAGTATTCTTTTGCTGAAAGCTTCTCGGCCTTGCACATGAATATCGCCTCTGGCTTGTCCCCCGGTTTCAGAAACTTCTTGTAGCTCCTTCCGTCTGCTATGAGTTCGATCCATTCGATGTAGTGCTTCTCCTCCATCGGGTGCGCGACAGAGCCCACCTTCACAGTGACCGTGTCGCCGTTGCGTTCTATCACGGGCACATGCTTCTCCTTGGCCGCGTCCACGGTGTTCTCAGTCACCAGTCTCATCGGTTCGCCGCAGCACACAAGCTCCCCGGCGCCGTCATGGAGCACTTCAACGATATTGCCGCAAATGTCGCATTTGTAAATCTCGAATTTTTCAGTCATTTCATTCACCTCACCAGTTCTCCGCCAGCACTTCGAAGTACTCCTTGGGGTGGGCGCAGGCAGGGCATTTCTCAGGGGCTTCAGGGCCTTCGTGGATGAAACCGCAGTTGTTGCACTTCCATTTCACAGTTTTTTCCTTCTTGAAGACCTTGCCTTCCTCAATGTTTTTCAGGAGGCCGAGATATCTGGACTCGTGGAAATTCTCGGCCTTGGCGATGTTCCTGAACACGACAGCGACTTCCTTGAATCCCTCTCTGTCAGCAATGTCAGCGAATTCGGGATACATGGATGTCCACTCATGGTTCTCCCCGGCGGCCGCTTCCCTAAGGTTCTCGGCAGTGGTGCCGATCTTGCCGGCAGGGAACTTCGCGGTTATCTCCACATCCCCGCCCTCGAGGAACTTGAACATGCGTTTTGCATGCTCCTTTTCATGGTTGGCTGTCTCCTCGAAGATATTCTGTATCTGAACGAACCCCTCCTTCTTGGCCTGCTTGGCGAAGTATGTGTACCGATTCCTGGCCTGGGATTCCCCTGCGAAAGCGGTCAGGAGATTCTTCTCCGTCTGCGTCCCCTTGAGGCTTTTCATGCGCTCACTCCATAGTGATGGCCTTGACCGGGCATGCCGCCTCGCACGCACCGCACTCTATGCAAGCGTCCGGGTTCACTACCTCGGCCTTTCCGTCCTTTATCTCGAAGACCTTGGGGTCTGCCGGACATACGTCGTAGCAATCCCCGTGGCCCGCACATTTGTTCCTGTCAACCTTCGGTGGCATTTTCATTCCTCCTTATTTCAACTTCTTCTTGCAAAAGTACCAGTCCTTGCACTCAAACCCTTCATTCATTCTCTTTTCGGCCGCTTCCTGTGTCCTCGGGGGAGGCACAATGACCATATCCCCCGGCCTCCAGTTGGCCGGCGTAGCGACCTTATGCTTGACATGTGTCTGCAACGCATCAATGAGCCTCATTATCTCGTCCATGTTGCGGCCGGTCGTCAGCGGATAGTATATCATTGCCCGCATGATTCCATCCGGGTCCATCACGAACACACATCTGGATGTCTCCGTATCGCTCTCCCCGGGCATGACCATTCCGAACTTAGTTGCAACGTCCTTGTTCAGGTCCGCTATGACGGGGAACGTAATCTTGACTCCGAAGTTCTGCTCGATGTTGCGAACCCATGCGATGTGGGAATAGGTGCTGTCTATGCTAAGCCCAAGGAGTTTCGTGTTCTTCTTTGCAAGCTCATCGGCAATCTGCTGGAAGGCGACGAATTCAGTAGTGCAAACTGGGGTGAAGTCCGCCGGATGGCTGAACAGGATCAGCCAGCTGCCCTTATAATCACTCAGTTTTTTCATTCCATGGGTTGTCTCGGCTTCAAAATCTGGAGCCGGTTCGCCAAGCCTCGGCATCTTCACACACTCGCATTCACGCCTCTCTTCAATTTCTATATGTTTTTCCATGGTTCTATCCCTCCTTCTCGAAATACTTCTTCATCGCGCCGCAAAGCGGGCAGCGCCAGTCCTCGGGTATGTCCTCGAACTTGGTTCCCGGCTCAACACCGCTGTCCGGATCTCCTTCAGCCGGGTCGTAGATGTAACCGCACACAGTGCATTTCCATTTATCCATGTCATTTACCTCCTATACCTAAACAGTCCTTGCAGACTCCCCTGAAATAACCGTGAACCTCGTCTATCCTGTGCCCCCCAGCGATCTTCTCCTTAGTGAAAGGGCACTCAACCTCTATGTCAATCACTTTGCCGCATTCACTGCAGAGCAGATGGTGATGATGATTAATAACACTGTCGAACCTTGCCTCGTGAGTCCTGAAATTCAGTGTATGAAGGAGGCCGTGATCGGTGAGGGACTGAATGGTGTTGTATATCGTGGTTTTTGACAGGGCCGGATTCTTCTTCCTCAGTTCATGGTATATCTCGTCTGCAGTGGGGTGTGTGTGATGTGTGTCCAGGAAGCGAAGGATCTCCAGGCGCTGGGGCGTCACCTTGATGCCGTGCTCTCTCAGGATTTTTAGATATTTTTCCATTGTACCCGACTCCATTTTGTAACCTTTACAATCTGATAATAAATACAACATACTATAAAAACCTTGTGCCTTAGGCAGTCGGAGATCTATTTGAAAATCTCCCCTGTCTCCCTGCACCATAGCAACATGTCCAGATGATCCATGGGGATTTTCTCCCGCGTGCAGAACCGTCTCATTTTTTCCTCGATGTCAAGGTATTTCCTTGGTGAAATTGAACTTGGGATTTCCTGAATCACCCCCAGCCGAACCAGGTTCTTCAGGATATGCCGGTCCAGTATTGCCAGGTCCTGACCCATGCCGATATTCCTCAGGAAATGGCTTGCCTCTTTGTAGCTCATTCCGTTGATGTTCGCGACAAGCCACTCCCTCGCCACACGGGGGCTTTCGAATGACGCAATTCTCGCCTTCAGTCCGTTGAGATGACTCCGAGCTTCGACCACCCGTCTGGCTTTTGTGTAATGAAACCTCACTCCTTTCAGTTCCCGCGATATCTGGGTTGATGTCCCCGCGGTTATGAGGTCGCACTCCCGCATACGCTCGACCGCGGCCCAGCAGGAACGGGCTTTTGACTGCGGCGTGAGAAGGCAGAAGACCATCTCTCTGAAAATCGACTCATCAGTCCCGCAATACCATGCCGCTGAAAATTCATCCAATCGGGATTCAATGCTCCCCTGTAATCCGGCATAGTCCCTTTTCAATTCCTCTATCATGTCCAAACATCCGGGGAAGTCATTTGTGATATGCTCAGATATCTTTCTCCTTTATCTTTAGCGCAAGTTGCAGTTTATCTACGATGTCCATCCTTTCTTTTATCGCTTCCAAGCCTACCTCGTCTTCCACCCTTTTGAAATCTTTCATAATCCGGGAAATGTCCTCCTCAATCAGGTACCTCTGTGAGAACGGAAGGAACACATCCTCCTCCCTGGCTGCATGGAACCGCACCACCGGAATGTATCTCAACATCAGGTCCCTGAGATTCAGTACCGATTTCCTATTGTCGATATTGTATGATTTGGCTGCTGACTGCATTTCAAGTATCATTTTCTTGATGAGCTTATGTTCCCTCATAATCTGGATGAGTGACGATCTGGAATAGAGTTGGGCTGTTTTCCCGTGGATCTCCTGAGCCCGATGCACAAAGAGGTCGATGTAGAAAAGTTCCTTCTCCTCGTGAAGTTGCCAGTTTAAAACAAACGCCGAGGATGTCCCCCATTCCAGAAATTTCTTTGGAAGGGGGGTGCCCTCGCTGAGCATATTGGCAGCCACCTCAAGGATTCCGGTAATCTTGTGTATCAGGCGGTGTTCCTCGTTCAGGATGGCCACTGGCTCTATTTCCTTGTCCTTGATGGGTTTGACCTTGGGAATTTTGTTGTATTTGGTTTCCAGGACCCTCTCGGCCACCCGGACACGGGAGATTATCACACTCTCTGAATATGGCTTGATGACGAAATCATCCACCCCGGCATCAAGGCCGTCCACCATGTCATGCTTCTCGGACTTTGCAGAAACGAGGATAAGATACGATACATGGCTTGTCTTGAGGTTATAGTCTCTGATCCTGAGGCATAGTTCGGTGCCGTTCATCTTGGGGATTGTCCAACCAATGAAAGCAATGTCAATGCCGTTGTCTTCATAGGCATGGAATGCTTCGACGCCATCAGAGGCAATAAATACCTCGTGGCCTGCTTTTGACAATATCTTTTTCAGTCTGTCCCTTGAACTCTTGTTACCATCTGCGATTAGTATTCTCATTTCTCTCACCTCTTTGTAGTTGTGCAAGTTAGCGTTATATATTATGCTCATCCCTTATTTCATAAACATCGGAATGAGAGACATTTACTGCGTAGATGCCGAGAACCCTCCGCCTTTCAGGGCTGGGATGAATCGATGAGTTAAGACAGAATCAATGTCCAACCCTATTTCATCGAGAGAACTGCTCCGACCACATCAACTCGGATTCGAAGAAGCAGTGCGAATCGGCATGAGCAGT
>DAJR01000033.1:0-22921 GCA_002496385.1 Methanomassiliicoccales archaeon UBA147
GGTTCTCTCCCTTAGTTAACTAAAAAGATGTTTTGCCACGAGGCCCAGTGAACGTTTTTGCGGCCTCATACCCGGGGCTTACACCCAGGGCTTGGATTGATTGAGATATTGGTATTGTCACTCGCTAACACATCGCTCATAGTACCCCGCCCTCACAGGCGGGGCATGCGTTTCGCCACTGAAGCGCTTCAGTGGCTCTTTAATTTATTTTGACAAAACTGAAGGGATTTGAAGCTAGACCTAGTTTCGTTATTTTCAAACAAAATCAGAGAAACTAGGTCGTAGGTTTGACGAGCCCGGCTCGTCAAATTGGAACCTCTAGCATTGGAACGTTTCTTTCATCCTTCGCATTGCATAATATTACAAAACATCGTGGCTCTTTAATATTTTTCCAGCCACATACCATGCCCTCACAGGCATGGCTTGGGTTGATTCTTGAAATCTGTGTTTGTCACTTGCTCACAAATTGATGCCAGTACCCCGGGCTCAGCGCCGAATTCAAAATTCGGCTTGCTTGGATTGCATGCAATCCTCGTACACCCGGGGCATGCGTTTCGCCGCAGATATCTCCATCATTCGGATTGCATTTTAGAGGCCATTGTTAACGCATAATTCCCTTTCTGTTTTGTACAAATACTCATTTTCTCATTCAACGAAATAATATGGACAAAGATAAAATCCCCACTTGGACAGGATTCTTGTCTCCAATTGATAATAGCGATTTCTCATTTTATATACCTTTGTGAAAAAATTAGTGAAAAATGTGAAAAAATTATAATTCCATGTAATTTTTTCCTTTGACTGTCAATTCCAACTTTTTCTTCCTGCCGTGGAGTGTCTCGGAGATAATGTCCATATCCCTGAGCTGCTTTATTCGGGTTCTCACAGTGGGTTTCGACAGTTCCAACTTTTCGCCTATCTCGGAATAAGTCGGTGCATCGCCTTCCGAACATCGGTGACCGATGAAATCAACAATTTCAAGAAGCTTCGGAGAAATTTTCGAAAGCGACTCGCACGGCCTGATATCGCGGACTTCCTTGGATATCATGGCCACGGTGGTGTCCGATACCGTGTCAGGGTCCAGCGAGAAAAGCACAATAAGCTTCTTCCTGGTGGCAAGGTCATGGATATCCTGGATGAGATTCAGCGCTTTTTTCTCTCCGAATCGGGAGATGATGTAATCCATGCAGTCGAAAAGGATTACACTGCGCCTTGTCAGGGCCCGCAGTGACCCGAGGATCGCCTTGGTTGTGGTCTGAATTGTGTTTTGGCCCTCCTCTTCCGAAAGCGAGATATGAGAGTAAACCAGGTCCATTTTTATCTCGGACTCTTTTTTGGTGTATCTCGAAATGAACATTCCCTTATAGCCAAATGTCAGGAGTTCCTTGAAAGCGGCCAGGGATACGTTCGGGTTGGACTCCCTTGCCATATAGATTGCCCCGGCCTCCAGATTGAAGCGGATGAATTTCCTCTTGACCTCCTCCTCCTGAGCCTTTCTTTCGGATATATCTCTCACCAGCAACTGTATTGCGGTGAAATTGCCTTCTGTTCGTATGAGCGTCGGAAATAACTCTATCCAGGTCAACCCGCCCATGCCTTGCTGGAATTCGAGTTCGAACCTTTCAACCCTTGATCCATTTATCACACTCTCAATCACACCTTTGAAATATTCCTCCTCAGACTCTTCCATCATCAGTAAATCTGCCATGCCCCTGTCCAGTATTTCCTTCTGCGGTTTGCCCAGGAGCTTGGAAGTCACATTGTTGCATTCGATGATGCTGCCATTCTCGTCGAGGAGGATTATGGATTCTGGGGAGAATTCGAACAGACTCCGGTATTTCTCCTCACTTTCCTTAAGTGCTTCCTCGGCCTTTCTTTTTATTGATATGTCCTGGTGGAATCCCATGTAATACGGTCTGTTCCCGATATTGAACACCTTGCATGAGACGAACAGAGGGAAGCTGTGCCCGTCCTTGTGATAATGTTCCACCTCGAAGCTCATTTCCTCTCCCGAGATCAGCCTCTTCAGACGTTCCGGGGCCAATTTCGCGGATTCCGGAGTGTCCAGGTCCTCAAGGCGCATATGTTCCATTTCCTTGGGGTTGTCATAGCCGTGCATCCTTGCGAATGATTGGTTCACTATCAGGGTCTCTGAATCAACCGGCATCAGTATTACCCCGTCCACAGCCTGATTGAAGAAGGACCTGTATCGTTCCTCGCTCTCCCTGAGGGCTACCTCAATCTTCCTCTTCTCCGTGATGTCCGTAACCATGCCCAGAACATGGTCCTGATTGTTCAGGGTCATCAAGGTATATCTGATGTGGAGCAGGTGATATGTGCTGTCGGAGGATTTCACCCTCATCTCAACCTCGGACGAACCTTCGCTCATGACCTGCATTATCGACTCGATGCCTTTTGCCTCGTCATCCGGGTGCTTGTTCGAGCCGGCGCGCTTCCCAACCCAATCATCAGGGTTGTGGCCGAGTATCCTTCCCGATTCCGGGTTTATGAGGACATAATTGAAATCCTCGTCAATCACAAATATGCCTTCTGTGCTGTTCTTGATCACGGCGTCCAGGAATTCAGATTTCTCTTTGAGTTTGTTCTGATGCTCAACCCTTTCGGTGATGTCCAGCACCGTGCCGTGATAGCCTTCGAGGTTTGCGTCCTTCATTATCGGAAAGGTCTGTATCTCGACGATACGAGATTTTCCGTTCGGTAGTTTAATATTATATGTGCCTGGTCTGTCAAGTTTGCCTTCGTCGGATATTATCTTGAGATTGTTGATAGCCTTCAATTGCTCCTCTGTATCCAAAACATCGGAAAGCCGGATCTTTGTTCCCGGTTTGAGAGCCCTGCCATAGATCTCCTCGGCATTTTTATTTAGGTAAGTTATCTCGTAAGCATTGTTCATAATAAAAAAACCATAGCAAGAATTTTCAATGAAATTCCGGTATTTGCTTTCGCTGGCCAGGAGCATTTTTTCAATTTTTTTCTGGTCAGTTATATCCACGGCAGTTTCGAATCTCACATCGCGGCCGTCCGTCCATTGGATGATCTGGTCGGTGATCAGAAAATGCCTGCCAATATATTCATTGTAATAATCCCAGACATGCGGCTGCCTTGTCTGGAGAATGAGCTTGTTGGTGCAGAATTCGCAGGGGGCGGTCTTTCCCTGGAACACTTTATAGCATTTCTTTCCAGCAACATCCGTGTTGGCCAGGTTCCTCAGGGCTTGGTTCGCGAAGATGACCTCGTGAGAGGCCGGGTCGCTGATGTAGAGGTAATCCGGGATTCTTTCCAGGATAGTCATGAAGTTAATGCACTGTGTGTTGAATGATTCCTGGCTCGCAGATAATTCCTTTTCCGCCCTCAATCTCCGGAAAGCCAATTCCAGCACGATTTCGAGCACCTTCCCCTCGAACGGCTTGACAATGTAGCCGTACGGATTTGTCTTCAGCGCTTTCTCAAGGGTCTCATCATTTATATGGGCAGTCACATAGATAGAAGGTATTCCAAGGTTTTTCTGGATTTCTTCGGCCGTGTCGATGCCATCCTTTGGTCCTTTTAATTTTATGTCCATCAGGACGATGTCCGGTGACAGTTCGCGCGCTTTTTTGATTGCGTCATGCGAAGTTGAGGAAATTCCAAAAACCTCATACCCCAGCTTATCGACGATATTCGCGGTTTCCTTTGCTGGGGCATTCTTTTCTGCCACGACCAGTATACTTCCCTTGGACATCAACGCCTCCATTGCCGGCATTTGACTGCATTCTGCTAGGAACGGTTATATTCTTTTACAAAGGTGTAAATGATTTTGATATTTAATATTTCATAGATGTGTGGGTAAATTTATATCGTCACTGGCAATTCTGCACGCATGAAGAGAAGGCGTTTCGGCAGGTTCGGCATAGGAACCGGCACAAAGGTCCAGCAGGCCAACTTGCGGGCTTTGGCCAAGGAGATGGCCGACGACCCCGGATTCCTGGTGCCGGAGTGCAACGGCAGATGCTCCGGCTGCCCGGTTGCCAAGCTTCATTCCAAGCTGAAAAAGATTCAAGGGTACAGGGAGAATTCCGTTGCCCTGAAAAAGCTGGCATCCGGAGGAGGGCATCTGGAGAGAAGCTATGCCGCGATGCTGGTACTGGCTTCGGAGGACACGCCGATAATGTTCGCCACGGCCAAACTCCCCACCGGAGATGTGAGCTACACAGTCAGGGGAAAGGCAAAGAAGGAATACCTAATCGGCCTGCAGCATTTCGAAGACCCGAGATTGCGGTTGCTGGCATATTCCGAGGTCGGCCTGAAGAAACGCCTGCACCTCTACTCCTTCGATGACGGTCTCTCATGCTCGGGGAAGAAGCCCAATTACCCAACGGAGCTGATATCGGAGGTACTGAAGTCGTCCAGCTATGTACTGGGCAAGACACCCAGAGGCTACAGCTGTGGGCATGCCGGCCATGGATGCGGCATGACCCTTGAGGTGCTCTCGGCCGGCGTAAGCTTGGAAATATGCAAATCCTGTACATCCGCAAAGGCCAACCTTTTCACTGAACTTGCATCCAGGGTGCTCTCCAGAAACCCCGAGGACGATTTCAGGATAACCCTTAACCATGATATCGAATGCACGAAGGGCGGCGGATGCACGTTATCCCGCTCAGCTGTAAGCACGAAGGACCTTCTGGCCGAATATAGGTCGGGAAGGCTCTCGGACAGGGGGCTCGTCGATGCCTACGAGAAGAAGGTCAGGGAATCTGTCGAGAGATCCAGCAATGCGATATTCGTGCTCGGAAACTCCTGCTATGAAGGGGATTATGAGGCTTTCATAAAAGCCCTCAAACCCACCGACATCGAGGAAGCCGCCCTGAAACGGGTGCTCAAGTCGGCGGCAAAGCCGGTCGTGATGGGTTCGGCCACCCCGAACGCAGTGCTGGCCCTGTTCTGGGAGGAGCATGGGGCCAATGCGATACATGCGGTGATCGGGGACAAGGACATGGCCAGGAAAATTTATTCCGACTCAAGGGGCAGCGGAAAGACTCCGGTGCAGATCCTCAGGGAAGCCCAGATAGAAAAAAGGAGCAAAACCGCACTTTCCGCGCTTCCCGAGCTCAACAAGCTCGGACGAATAGGGAAATACGCTGACGGGCTTGCAAGGGCCTACAGGGGACTGGGGAAAGAAGAAGCAATCAAGCGGATAGGGACAATCCAGGATGACACAAAAGTTAAAAGCATCAATTGCGGATTCCTTTTGGCCTTCGGGGTCCTGAAGGGCAAGGAATGGCAGTTCTCCAGGGAAGAGCTTGATTACGGCGGCTATCTCGCCGATTTTGTTAAAAGACTGCTGGAATCCCCACCCGAAGGATACGCCGAGGCACTTCAGAACCTGCTTACAGCTTCGGGCCTGAACGAAACAGTGGGCTAAGACCCCGGTTCTTTCAGGGTTCCTGCTCGTCCTCGACCTCGAATACCGCCATCATCTTCCTGACGTCCATCTCGATGGCCTGGATGTCATCGGCGTTCGGCTGGATGGCATCGGAAATGTCCAGTTCATCGAAAATCAGGTTGTCGTGATACAGGTCCCTTGCTATCTGGACGAGGCGCCAATATTCCTTGAATATCGGATGAACGTGGCTATGCTTCTCCCTCTTGCCGGACCAGAAATCCTCGCATTCGAAAAGCAGGGCTGCAAAACGGCCTCTCAGCTTCTTCTTCTCGCGGCACAGATCGTCTGTTCTCCTGCATATGGTCGGAATCGCGCTGGCCATCTCCACGGAGTTATTCCTCTTTCTGGTTGCCATGGACATATATTGATGTACGGGGTTATGAAAGTTTCCCAAGCGTTTCAGGACATCCTGTATCGCAGGATGGCACCTATCCCCCCGAGGGACTCGAGTTTCTTGCCCGCATCGTGATGCTCGCTCACGACCACCACTTTGGCGCCTGAGTCGTTTGCTGATTCCATCATGCTCTCGAAGGTCCTGGCCCTTGCGGCCACGCTTGTGACCAGCAGAATCTCGACAGCCCCCGCGCACAGCGCTTTCGCGACCTCATCCTTTCCGTAGGCGTACATCCCGTCCTTTCCGATTTCGGCCAGTAGCTGTTCGACCATCCTCGTTTCGAGGCCGACCCTCGAGTCCTCCAGCATCTTCGAGCCAATGCCTTTTTTAAGGATCTCCTGTATCGCAGCCATCCCGCTCTGCCCGCTGGAAACAAGCTGGCATTCCTTGAAAATTGCCGGCTGTTTCTGCCTGCCATATGCGGAAATGCTCTCCTTCGCAAAGCCCGGGCCGATTATCACAAGGGGACCAGGTTCCCCCGCGGCCAGTATTATCTGGAATATCTCGTCGAAGTAACCGTCCGATTTCTCTGCCTTCTGGGTGTAATATTTCCCAGAACGGCCCGACTGCACTATGGCCAATTTCTTCACGCCATACTCCCTGAGCTGGGCGATGGCCGCCTCCTCGTCGTCAATCGCAAGAAGGGTGACCAGCGGCTTTTCCGTGGCTTTTTCCGCCCGCTCGAGGATATCGAACTGGTTCCTCGTCCAGGTCTTGCGGATGCTCAGGTCCTCGTCATTTGTTATATTGAGGGTATGGTAGGCCCCGATGTCCTGCGGGCCCTCCTCTATCGTGCCATGGACGCGTAGCCATTCTGCGAACTCATGGAATTCCACCTTCTCCACGCGTATGCCGAGGCGCATCTTCTTCTTCTCTCCCCTCTCTGAACGGATTGCATCTGCCCTGGTCTCGTCCCTCCTGGTCGTAAGTGCGAAAACAAGGTCCCCGGTTTCGATCACATTGTACAAATGCCAGAGGTCGTCCATGTTCTGGACCCTGAGTTTGACCTCGCCGGTCCCGTAATCCTTATGCACAATCTTCAAACGACAGCACCGGGCCAAATAAGCAAATCAGATATTAGGTTTTATTGTCCGTTCAACCCACGATGAGCCCGTATGCCACGAACATCGCCAGACACGTTCCGAGCGCAAAATATTTGACAGCCGTTATTCTTTTGCTATAAATCATATCGTCTTCTGCGTTTTGGTTCATTCCAGGTCCCATCCCGGCGCATGCGGAGGCTTGCCGCACGCATCCCATCTGATAAGGTATATATATCTAATTATATAAAAACGTTTGGGAGAAAACCTGGTGCTCCCCCGCGGAGCCGAGGATCAAGGAATAATAACATTATCCCAAACTTCTTAAAGGATTGCGCATTCCGGGACATGGTTCAAAGCCCGGATGGGGTAGCTTGGATATCCTAAAAGCCTGCGGAGCTTTAGACCCGAGTTCGAAGCGATGATGGATGCCTGAAAGGGCGACCAGGAAGATCGACGAAAATCTCGGTCCGGGCGTGATTTTTTTTGTTATTCCGAAGTAAACAGAATTAAACCATAAGGAAAAACAAAAAAAATATGCCGAGTTCGATATGCTCGCAATGAAATACCTATCGAACTCGGCAATATCGACAAACTAGCGACCGTCTGCAATATCTCAGTATAGTCTGTTTGTCGATTGCACTGAATCGTTTCTTTCATCCTTCTTCGAATGAAAAACAAAAAAAATATGCCGAGTTCGATATGCTGGCAATGAAATATCTATCGAACTCGGCAATATCGACAAACTAGCGACTGTTTGCAATATCCCAGCACAGTCTGTTTGTCGATTGCACTGAATCGTCTCTTTCATCCTTTCCGACTGCCCCTACAAAAACCCTGGCATTTTTATATAATCTTACGGAGATAACAGCCATCGGTAAACTATATAAGAAGTCGCATCTTTACTGTCAATGTGGACGGGATGGACAAATGCCCAGTTTGCGGCAGCAAGATGGGCACCGACGCGAAGGCATGCAGCGTATGCGGTACAGAATTCAATGCCACCAATTTAGTTTGCGGCATCTGCGGTTCCCAGATAACACCCGAGGCTACGGTTTGCGAGAATTGCGGCTCCGATCTTACCCAGATGAAGCCAAAGCATGAAGGCGAGATAGAGGAAATATCAGAGGAAGAGGCAGAAGAAATCCAATCAGTCCAGCAAGTTGAGAAAGGCGCGGCCGAGGAGATAGCAAAATCGATTTTCGTGGATGTGGAGCTCGAAGAACTCGTAAAGCTTCCTGGCATAGGCCCCCTCCGGGCCAAGATATTGTTCGAAGCAGGATATACGGACCTCAGGAAGCTGAAGCAGGCCAGCGTTGTCGAATTGATGAATATAAGGGGCATAGGCAGGAAGGCTGCGGGGGAAATCAAGACCGCCCTGAGAGAACACACGCTGGAAGAAATCCGTGAAACCCAGCTTACAGAAGAGACTGTGGGGTCGGAATTCCAATGCGAGCTTTGCGGAACAATAGTTAGTGCCTATGAAACTTCATGCTATGAGTGCGGCTGCATGTTCAAGAAAGACGGGGCCAACGAGACCGACTCGGATCGGTTGGCACTCTCCTATTATGACAGCAAACTGCTTCGGACGCCCGACAACAAGGACCTTTGGTATGCCAGGGGTGCGACCCTGGTCAAGATGAACGATCTCGAACATGCTATAAGCTCGTTCAACAGGGCTCTGGAGATAGACCCTTCGTTTCAGGCTGCCTGGATGTCGAAGGCGGATGTGTACAACAAGATGGGGGATGCGTCAAAGGCAGCGGAGTGTTACAGTCATATAATCACCAGCGCGTCCGGAGGCGAGATGCCGGGCGCAGAAGGTGAATCTGATGAACCGGATGAGGAAGAAGAGGAACTGTCGCTCGAACCGCCTGCACCAAGCGAAACTGCCCCGATGCAGCCGGAGCCGATCATCGCAGAGCCAACCCTCACGAAAGAACCTGTGGAACAAGAGCCCGGGATCCCGCAAGAAACAGAGGATTTCGCCCAGGTCCAGATGGATTATACCGCCCCAAAACCGGCGAAGCCCGATTATGACAGCATGACTGATGCCGAGCTGAAGAAGGAGCTCTCCAAACGTGCGAGCCTGGTGAAACCGTATCTTGCTTTGGCCAAGGATGTAGGTATAGAGATAAACCATGCCAAGAAATTGATAAGCCGGGCAGTGACAGAAAGCAAACAGAATGAACTAAAAGTGGCAATCCAGCTGATGGACGAAGGAATAGACTTCGCGGAGGCCGAGTTCCGGAGGAAGATCGGAGAGGACATTGAGAATCTGGCTGCGGTCCTGAGGGAGCTAAAGGTATCCGGCAAGAATGTCTCTGCTGCAGCCGAGCTTCTCTCGAAATCCAAGAGCAGCCTTGAATCCGGCGAAATAGTTCAATCAGTCGAGACCCTGAAGAAATGCCTTGAGAACGTCGAGACTATTGCCTCTTAGTGTTTTTCGAATAGACGTCCCCCGGAGGCAGTGCACGGTCTATCTCCTCGATAGGCACCTGGTATCGGTCCGAAAGCGTCCTTGCGAAATCCGAACGCTTCTCGTCCCCCGGTTCGATAACATAATACTCTTCCGTCAATGCGGAGACCGAAGCGACGGGTCCGCACATTATCTTGGCGTGCCCCTGGAGCTCAATTTTGGCTATTGCCAGCCTTATCTCCAGCTTCTTCGAGTAATTCCTCCTCCCCCTGATGATGAACGCGCCCTTTGGCACGAATTCTCCCGGCTGAGGGGTCTTGGATACCTGGTCCGGTTTGACCCAGTAGGCATTCCCCGAGGCGAGCTTGGACTTCCAGGCCCTGGAGAACGAGACCGCAAATATGCAGGCTTCCTCAAGGGTTGCCTCCCCGGCATTGGCGCCCTCTTTTATCACGACGCTGGGCGCCCCGTTGGCATCAGCATGGACATAGATGTCGCCGTCCTTCAGATGTTTTTTCACCAGCTGGTCGTTCGTGCGCGTGTCCCTGCCGCCCACGACCATGAAACCCTCGCTCGACCTGAACCAGCGGAACTTGTCGAACCAGAACTTCTTCGTCGGAACCTTTCCCGAGGCATCCACTGCCCGAACCTCGGCCTTGATTACCTGGCCAAGCAGTTTCTTTGTATCGAGGACTGCTGCCATGGCTCCCTGCGCCTTGTGTTTTGCCTTCTTCGACTGATCATAGAACATCGCGGCATTCTCGTTGAGGTTCATCCGGACATCAAGCCTTGCCTCCAAGCCGTCTGCGACGATTACTTTCAGCAACCCGCTGGCAGGCTCGAACCCTGATACGCCTTCCATGGCTTCAATGTCTTTCCTGACGGCTTGCCAGTTCCCGGAGGAAAGGATCTTGGACACTGAATTCAGCAGGGCGTCGAGTCTGGAATAGTCGGCATAAAGAGTGTCTCCGATGCGCTGGCATTCCTCGGCCTGTTTCTCGAGGTTTTGAACAGCCTCGGATTGGCTTGCCAGCTGTTTCTCGAGCTGCATCTGCCTGGGGCTCTTTCCCGGTACCTTGGTATTTTCGGGCAAATTCATGAAATACTCGATCGCGGCCTCGCTGAAGCTCGCGAATGGCTTCCGCCCCATTGCCTGATTTATCGAGAGCCCGAACGGGAGCACATCCATATAAGTGCCATCATCCCCCAGCAGAATATGCGGGGAGGGAGACTCCATCTGTGATTTGTAATGGGCAATGGTGTCGAACAGCCTTCCGACGCTCTCCTCGGCCAATTCGCTTGCCTTGGTGCTTTTATCCATTGCCAGGGCGGCGCACGCGTCCTCTGCATGGACACCCCCCAGATTCATCTCGGTCGCAAGGCAGCGCACCAGGTCCTTTTTCGAATATCGCAGTACATTGGCCAATGCCTCCCTGTCCATCTTAAAGGGGTCGGGACTCTCCGGCGGCGAGGAATATTCCCGGCCGGCCTTCACATCCCTCGCCTTCCAGGATTTGGAGGTCAGCGGCTGGACTATGGTGCCTTCCCTGACGAGAATGAGGTTGCCTGTCCCGAACAGCTCGGCCACCAGTTTCATCTCGGGGTCGGTGGCGAAAGTGAACACGACTATCCGGTCGAAGCCATGCTGCTCCACTGCCTTCAGTGCGGCTCCCGAGAGATACTTCCGCAGGAGCATCGCGAAAGTCGGGGGCTCGGAATCCACGGTGGTGCGGAATCCGTCCTCCAGCCAGAGGCCGTGCTTCAGATTGATTGTTATTGACTTCTTGGAACCGACGCCTGTCAGCCGAAAGAACAGGTCCCTGTGGTCCACCAGGAAAAATTTCTCTGCCCTGAGGCCCACGCATTGCTGGAGCTCGCGGACTATCGCGGCGATGTCGAAGCTGGACATCTGGGATTTCATGATTGGGGATTCGTGTGAGGGATATTATATTTGCTGACAGGATTATTCAATCTAAGCAGGATGGAATGGACAGCATGCCCCGCTAGTGAGGGGGGGGGCGTCGTAAGGCTGTTACAATATGCAATGCGAAGGATGAAAGAAACGCTTCAGTGCCAGAGATTCCAATTCGACGAGCAAGCTCGTCGAACCTACGACCTAATGCTGGTTACCTTTGATTTTACGCATTAGGTCTAGGTCAGTTATTCAATGTAATAATTCGACGAGTCCTCCTGGCCTCGTCGAACCTACGACCTAGTTTCTCTGATTATTTTAGAAACATACGAAACTGGGTCTAGCTTCAATTCCCTCCAGCTTTGTTAAAAATGCTAAGAGCCACTGGAGCGCTCCAGTGGCGAAACGCATGCCCCGGGTGTAAGCCCGGGGTACTGGCATAAATTTGTTATCAAGTGACAAACACAGATTTCAAGAATCAATCCAAGCCGTGCCTGTGAGGGCACGGTATGAGGCCGCAAAAACGTTCACAGGGCCTCGTGGCCCAGCTAACTTTTTAGGGGTAAAAAGTTAGAGCCACTGGAGGGAATTGAACCCTCGACCTACGCCTTACCAAGGCGTCGCTATACCTCTAAGCCACAGTGGCACCGAGACGAGCTTTGCTCATCGAGGCACGACCGAGTTGCGATGCAATTCGGTCAGTATCCGCAGGTGGCTTCAGCCACCAAGGATAATTTAGTACCTTGCTTCTGGGCATAAAATTATCGGATTTAAAGCTTGGGGACTATTGCCCTATCGCCCTGGTCAGCTGGAATTCCTTCCCATCGTGAAGCAGGGTGAAAAGGCCGGTGCTGTGTTTTGTGCCCCTCATCTTGTCGATGACTATCTGCCTTGAGATATCATAGCCCTGGCGCTCCTTCTTCAGCCTGATTATTCCGTCCGCCAGGAAATCCTCGTCCTTGACCGCTATCGTGTCGGCCGATGACTCGACGACTATGAATGTCGTGACACCCAGCTCCCTGAGCCACCCGAAGAAATGGAAAAGATCGCCCCTCCGGTCGTTCATTCCGGCCAGCAGTTCCAGGACAGGCAGGGAGTCTATCACCAGGAGCTCGTACTCGGTGTTTGTCCTCAGGTTCTCCGCGTACATCTTGAATATGTCCATCCAGGACTGCTCCTCGGAGGTCTGCTCCTCCATGTGGAGCCGCAGGTATCCCATGTCCACTATGCTGACCAGGGTCTCGACCTTCGTGTGGTCCATGCCCAGGCCGAGCATGTGCTCTATTATGCTTTCCCTGCCCTGTTCGAGCGAGATGTATAGGCATTTCTTGCCCTCCAGCAGGGCGTTGTTGAAAAGGATGTTGTATGCCACAGACGATTTCATCGTGCCTGGCATTCCCGAGACCAGCACCACATGGCCCTGCGGGATCCCGCCGGTCATCTGCTCATCCAGTCCCTTGATGCACGTTTTTACCTTTTCTCTCATATTACCACACTCATTACAGTAATCCACTATGGGTTAATAACCCTTATCATTTTACTTCGAGAACAATATTCAGGTCGGTACCGCATTGGCTGCACTTCCCTTCTTTTGAGTGATTCTGCACAAGCCTCAGGCCGTAGCGTTCCAGCTCCAGATGGCCGCAGTTCGGGCAGTATGTGTTCTCCTCATCGCAATGAGCGACATTGCCGAGATACACAAATTTCACCCCTTCCTCCCTGGCGATCGTATGCGCGAGCCTGAGCGAGTCCATGGAGGTGGCGGGTGCAAGGCGCAGGTTGTAGTCCGGGTGGAACCTCGAGAAATGGACGGGCGTCGCCGGTCCCAGGGATTCAACAACCCAACGGGCGAATTTCCTGAATTCGACTGAATCGTCATTGTGCCCAGGGATAACAAGATAGGCAAGTTCAATGAAAATGCCCAGCTCGCTGGCCAATACGCACGTGTCAAGCACAGGCTGGAGCCTCGCCTTGGAACGCTGCTTATAGAATCCTTCGGTGAAGGCCTTCACATCGATGTTCATCGCATCCAGATATGGCGATATCTCTTTTAGGGCCTCTTCGGTCATGTAGCCGTTGGTCACGTATGATGTCCCCAGGCCCGCGGCCTTCGCCAGCTTTGCCGTGTCCAGGGTGTATTCATACCATATCGTCGGCTCGTTGTAGGTCCAGGATATGCTTTTGCAATTGAATCCTACGGCCATCCTCGGGATTTCCTCGGGTTCTATGGTCCGCAGGCCACGCATGGTGTATTCCTGGGATATTGACCAGTTCTGGCAGAAGTCGCATCTGAAATTGCATCCCACGCTGCCCATCGAAAGCACGCTGGTCCCGGGGAGAAAATGATTCAGCGGCTTCTTCTCTATCGGGTCCGGGCCGATGGACGATATCTTTCCGTAGGTTGTGGCCTCCAGCTTCCCCGAGTTGTTCTTCCTGACGCCGCATATCCCGGTCTTTCCCGGCTGGATGACGCACCGATGCGCGCACAGATGGCATTTTACCGACTTGCCCTCGGCGGGCGACCACATAAGGGCTTCCCTCATTTCCTCACCTTCCTCTTAATTGCCAGAGCTTTTTTTTCTCTGATGAAAGCCCCGGCCGGCCTCTCACCTTGCCGGACAATATGCATTCATTGAATTTATAGATTTTTTCATTGCTTGGAAAAAATCCAAAGGCTCCGCCGGGGGTGAGGATATCCGGAGGCATCATGACCATCCTTTTCCGAAATGCTCGTAGCCCTCATCTGCCAGGCATTCTGTTTTTCCGTCGACCGTCATAGTCACTCCCTTTTCGGTGACCCGGCCGATATGTGTGATGGGTGTGTTCCCTGCCGATCCCGGGATATCGGCGATTTTCTTTGGATTCACTGTGAACAGCAACTCGTAATCCCCGCCGCTGTGCAGGGCTTTCAGTTTCCCTTTCCTGTCCAGGCCGTCCATCATCGGAATGCGGTCAAGATCAACCTCGAAACCGACCTTGCCCGATCTCGCCAGATGATGCAGCGATGTGCTCAGACCGTCCGACATGTCGATGCAGGAGGTCACTGCGCCGGAGGATGCCAGGTGCAATCCCTCCTTCACTCTGGGTTCTATCCTCAGAAGGAAACGGGTGTTGCCTCGGTCCCTGTCCCAGAGCACGCCCCGCCCGAGCCTGCCTGTCATGGCCACGATATCCCCTGGCCTGGCTCCGCTTCTCCTCAGCATCTGCGATTTCCGAACCGTGCCGATTGCCGTTCCGGATATCGTGACGCTGTCATTCTCCTTCGTGTCGCCGCCAATCACCGGGGCATTGTGTTGGGAACAGCATTCCTGGATGCCGGAAACAAGCGAGTCCAGCCATTCCGGATCGGTGTCCCTTGGCAGCCCGAATGCGAACAGCATCCCTAGGGGGGTTCCGCCCATTGCGGCGATGTCGCTGAGGTTTATCGCGGCGGCATACCACCCGACGTCCCCGGGCGCCGAACCTTTGGGAATGTGGGTCTTCTCATAGATCATGTCCGTGGTAACCAGGAGATAATCATCGCCGCGGTCCAGTATCGCGCAGTCATCTCCCATTGAGCGAAGTCCGTCCGGGTCGAATATTTCAAGAAGGCGGGATATGACGGACTTCTCCCCGAGGTCGGACAGTTTGGCCATGAAAAGCGGGATGATGTCCAGACTATAATATTTTTCCCTGTTTTCGAAATAGGCAGGATTCTGAAGTTGCCCCCATCTGAAATTTTAGATTGTGGATTTTCGATTTTAGATTTTTGCCACAGTTTGCTGTTTTTCAAATCTTTTTTTAGTGAATAGTGAAAAATGAATAATCAGGCTTTATCCTGAATATTCATGATTACCCTTCCAGCCCGTCACTTTTCACTATTCACTTCCTCACTTTTCACTTCACCACTTATCACTATTTCGGGGCTTAATTCCACTGAACACTTCCCTGTTCTCGCAATTCTTAAATACAGATAATCCATTTTATATTCGAGGGAAAACATGGCAGATGTGAACTTGAAGAAGAGGAAGGAATGCATAGTGGCTTATATCGAACACAACGGCAGCTACGACACAATACCGTTCGACGCGATCATCAAGAAATTGTATGCCTGGGCAAAGGAAAAGAAGGTGAGGCCGGGGTTCAAGCCGCTCACAATCTATCCGGACGACCCGGCCAGCACCCCCGCGAAAGACCTGCGGAGCTGGGTCGGGATACCGATTCACAGCACTGCGCCGCAGGACCCGGAGGTGAGGACATTCACCCTGGCCGAATCATTGGTGGCTACCTACAAGCATGCTGGGCCCGCCTCCGAATATTCCGCAAGCTACAAGGTTTTGATTGATTGGGCAAGGTCCGAGGGTTACGAATTCACCGGCCCGCCAGTGGAGTATTACCCGAAGAAACCGAAGGTCAAGGACGGCATGACAATCATCTACGCGGATATTCATTTCCCAGTCCGAAAAAAGTGATTGAATGCTTTATTGGTAAAGATTATAATAGAAAATAGTATTCAAGGTCAGAAGTATGTGAGGGTTTGACATGAGCGATGACAGGATTCAGACATTCGTAAAAGGCCTTGACGAGAACATGGAGGGCGGAGTCCCGAAGGGGCACGTCGTGCTGCTGACGGGCATGCCCGGGAGCATGAAATCGTCGGTCGGATTCAATATCCTTTACCAGAATGCCAAACAGAAAAATATTAAGGGCGTCTATTTCACGCTGGAGCAGGGCCGCGACAGCCTTCTGGAGCAGATGGAGCGCCTCCACATGCCAGTCAAAGAGATGGAGAGCATGATAAGCGTCGTGGACATAGGCTACCTGCGCCAGAACACCGAGTCCATGGAGTACGGCGACAGCTGGAACAGCGTCTTCCGCATGTATGCCGAGAACATGAAGGACTCCCAGGGATTCGACATCATGGTGATAGACTCGCTGGCCGCGGTGGAGGTCCTGGCAGATGTCAAGAACAAGCGCGCCGAGCTCTTCCACATGTTCGGATGGCTCCGGGGCATCGGATGCAAGCCCGGGGAGAACGAGTCCCCCAAGGTGACGACGTTCATAATCTCTGAAGCAGCTGTCGACCAGGGGATAATGAGGGACGAGGATTTCCTCGCGGACGGCGTGATACACCTGGACCTGAGAAGGGAAGGGGCCAGCGTCAACCTTTACCTGGGCGTGGCCAAGATGAGGAAGACCAACCACAAGAGAGGCTACCACCCGCTGATATTCGACCAGAACGGATTCGAGATTATAACGGATTGAGTGTACAAGCAGGTCCCGTAAACTACCAGCCCCTAAACAGGCGAGGCATAGCCTCGTCTTAACGCTAACCAAGTATGGTTAGCGAAAGGGACTGGCGTTACTACTTGTTGATATTGCTGGCGCGATTCGGGGCTGAACGTTTACCTAGGCAGCCATATGCCGAATTTGCGAATTCGGCAAACCGTTTTTGACTACGTCAAAACCGATCGCACCTGACCATCAAAGCCCGAATGCTTTGATTTCATATGCTGAAATCTGCACGGTGCAAGGCGGTCTGTCTTTTGCTTACATTCGTGTAAATGGCCAATTCATCTCAGGCTTGAAAGCCCGAGGGTTCTTGGCCTTTATCACTAAAATAAGTTATCCATGCATGCCGATAGTCTACAGTATCTCCGGGAAGAGCCTTCACAGAGTCAGATTCATCGCGCAGCTCAACTTACCCAACAACCGGTTCTCATCACATGATTAACCACTTCCCCACTGCCCTCTCCCTCCCTGTATATCCCAGGGCAGCCACTCCTAGGCGGCCCAGCATTCCGATGTGTGTTTTCTGGATGCTGGCATAAATTATATGGTAATCGGCATATTTATATATCGATAGGGGGATGAGGTAACAAGGTGCAAAAGTGAAGAAACGCGCGACGATTGTTATATCCGGCGACGTGCAGGATGTAGGGTTCAGAGGCACTATCATGCGACTGGCGCAGAAAGCCAACCTGACGGGCTATGTTGAAAATCTGCCCAACGGCACAGTTAGAGCGGTCTGCGAAGGCGATGAAAAAGCCATCCAGGGATTCGTCAAGAAGTTAGATATCCAAAATAGCGACATCATCGTTGAGAAGATTGATGTCAAGTGGTCCAAGGCGCAGGAGAAGTTCAAGTACTTCGAAGTGAAGATAACCAATCAGGGGAACGAAATGTTCCAGGGATTCGCCACGGCTGGAAGAATGCTAAATAAAGTAAGTCAAAACGTAGATGGGGTTCGAACAGAGGTCAGTTCAATGCACACCGACATGAACACGCGCTTCGACACCCTGGATACCAAATACGGAGAGATAGGGGAGAAGATGACCAACCTGGAACACAATATCGGCGACCTCACCTGGCAGATAAAAAGACTCGTGGACCACGTTGTCGGGGAAGATGAGAAGAAGCACAGCGAATAGTTTTTAACCCTGTGCACCCATTCATGTTTGCTAACATGTCAGGGAAGCGTATCCACAAGCGGAGAGACATTGTTCAAATTTCGTTCCCGAACAACCGCCGTTCAACCCGGTTCCCCCGCAGGAAAGTGGTTACAAAGCGGGTCTGGAAGGAGGAAGAATCCAGCGCATATTTTGGAGTCCCAGCCTCCGCGATTTTCACCCCCTTCGATATTCCCAACCCGACGGACAACGCGCCCTCATTTTCCCATACAATCCACTACTCGGACGTTGGCGGCTACGCGCCAGCGCCTATACTGGGGTTCAGAGCCTTCGCCACCACCTCGCGCGAGGTCTACGGCGGCCTCTCCCCCACCTCCAACGACACTGACGGCGACGGGCTGTACGACGGTCCGAACGTCGATTACACCTACACGCTGGACCGGAAGAACCACCGGGGGGAGAACTACACCACGGCCTACCTCGGGAAGGACGCAACCTACACCGGAGACCCGTACAAGATATGGAACGACACCAACAACAACGGGATGATCGACGCGGGCGAGCCCTGGAACGCGTGCAACCCCCTCAACCCCGACACGGACGGCGATAGCGCGAACGACGGGCAGGAGGCAGTATCAGGCTACGATTTGATATGGATGCTGACCAGGGGTGAAGGAGTTCAGGACACAAAAATATCCATACTACCCAACCCTGCCCTCGCCCTCGACCCGTACAACAGAGATACTAACGGCAAACCGAGAGATATCGATGGCGACGGCATAGGCGATTGGGACGAGAGCAACCCGACCGTGAACTACGCCTGGTACACCAGCACCCACAACGAAACAGAAATTTCCAACCAATTCAACCCGTTCGTGAAGGAGAACATCCCGCCGATGATCGAGTGGGTGGATATAGACACCAAGGAAGCCTGGGAATGGGGCTGGGTAAACTATGTTTACATATGGCATTGCGAGCATGCCTGGGCGATTATTGACGTGTACGTGACCGATGTCGCGCCATACACCATAACCATCGGAGTTACCGACCGGAACAGGTACAACACTACAATAGGCCAGGGCGGCCAGTACATGGAGAAGCACCACGCTGTAATCGAGATAGACTACTGGACGGACGTTGCATGCGATTACACCGTTAATGTCACTATCACCGACACCGCGCAGAATGTCGCCTACTTCGAGAAGAAAATCAATGGATGGTTTGGCGGGGCGCTGGATTTCCTGGCGGATATATGGAACGCGATGGCAGGGTGCTTCGAGGCGGCGTGGGAGGCGGTGAAGAATGCGGTGAATTGGATATTTAATTGGGTTAAGACAATGATTCAAGGAATTGTTGATTATCTCTTGACTCCAGTTGTAACATCCATACGTAACTATCTAGATGGAATAATGAAATCTTTTGATGCTCTCATCTTTAGTATTGAGGGGACTGGGTCCAACAAGGGTATTGGAGAAACTATATCTCAAGATTTATCGTTGAGTGGTATTTCGGATTGGATTAAAACAGGAACTATCGGAGAAAAAATAAGTGCCTTAATGTTGCTTATCGCAGTTGTATACATTGGATTGAGAGCTGGCCTCACAATTGTAGCCCCGTTCATGGCAATACCTGGGGTCGGTGGTTGGATTGAGGTAACACTTTCTACTCTCGTAATTGCTGCGTTAATAGGTGCACTCGCGACTTTTGGGGGTGGAGGCGCGCTTCTGACCGCAGCTACAACAGGAGATTGGGACTTCGCAAAAGCAGAAATGGCAACGATGCTAGAGACCGCAGGATTTACAGCGAAACTGGTCGTTACAGCCACAACACTTTTCGTAGCTACTACGATGTTTTGTGCTGTTTTTTCAGTAGGCGCGATTCTCCTATGGCCAATACTTCAATTAACCTTCATTATAACATCAATACTAATAAATGCCCTGTACTCAAATATTGTGGCTAGATCCGTAGCTCTTGGTCTCGCTCTAGCAGCTGCGGGTTTAACCGTATATGAGTTTATGGCATACGGTGCACCAGAGGGAATTGTTGGTATTCTCAGAATAGCACTTCTTGCGCTAGGAATCGGACTATCTGTATACAATTTTGTTGTATATTTAGCGAAACCATAGGAGGAAAAACATGACTACAAATCATATGGATTTAATAATGACGAGTAATCTTAAAGCATTAAGAAGGGTCAAAGGAGTTTACTGGTTTGTTTGTGGTATGTTTATTTTTGGAGTAATCGGGGTTATACTTAGTTATTTTATCGAAAAGCCACAGTTTAGTGATTTTGGAATCATTTTAACATTTGGGCTTATAGGATTTATGGCTGCAATGGTTTACGTAACAGGATCTATTGCAGTTGGTCTTAAGCCAATAAAGCTCTATAAGACTCAACTCATCTTGTCAAAACACAAGATTGCAGACCACCTTAAATTTAAATCTCGTGTTACGATACCTTTGTCAGACATAAAATTTGTGACCTATAACAAATACAAAATTCCAGGCTATAAAAATGCTTATAACGATATAATCCTCATAACAACAACAAATTCAGAATATCGTATTGAGTCTGTAGTATTTGGTCCTTTAAACGAACTTAATACTGCGATTGAAGCTCAGATTAAAACTGTTAATACATTCCCATGACAAACTATTGTTTCACCCCCAACCTCTGCCTCTCATCACTCGATTACCCACTCCCCCAGCGCCCTCTCCCTTTCCTTCCATCCCACTGGAAGTTTAGCCAACGGTATCACAATAATTTCAACCCCATCCCGCGCATAATCCTCCTTTCTCCGCTGGAGGAACTTGGAGTAACTGGTGGTTTCAATTTCATACTGGGTGGATGTTGTTAGGTCGAAGATGTCCCCGATGCCCATGCCAGTGATTTCAAACTCGGTGCTGCCTAAATTTGACACATCGATGTATGAATGGATGTCAAATTTGGGCGCATCTATTTTTGACCGTGAATTCATTGATATCTGTGTCAAAAAAGATAATCACGTCATGCTTCATTTTGCGGAGCAATCTGAATATTATGGCCTTGGTGAGCCAGTGGTCTAGGGTCTCGGTGGAATGCATGCGGAGGGTGTTGACGTGCTCGGGAAGGTAGAGGATGCCGCGCTGGGGATAGTTGCGGTGGATTTTCGAGCAGGCGAGGGCGGGTTTTTTCTATTAATGAATTTTTCTTTTTTGGAGCCCGAGCCAGCGGAGAAAATTTTTATAAAAAAAACTCCTCGAAACCGATTTTTGAAGTATTTCAAGGAGCTGTAAAATATCTTGTCGAAAGATTATTATAGTAAGATTGTCTTACTAATATTGGTGATAAAATGGGAGAAGTTGTTGTAACCCGGATGTCCTCCAAAGGACAGATAGTCGTACCGAAATCATTGAGGGACGCATTGGGCCTGGACGTGGGAGAATTGTTCGCCATGTTCGGCGACGAAGATACCATAATCTTGAAAAAGATTGATGTTCCTTCCCAAAAAGAGTTCGACGAGATACTTGCCTGGGGCGAGAAATACGCCAAGAAAAAGAAGATTACCAGGAAGGACTTGGAAAAAGCCATCTCGGAGATTAGGGCGGAAACCTGATGAAAATAGTTCTGGACACAAATCAATTGATATCGGCCTTCTTCTGGAACGGCAACGAGCGCAAGGTGCTGGAAAAATGCAGGGCCAAGGAACTTGTTCTCTTGATATCCCCCGATATTCTGGGAGAATTGGATACTGTTTTGGATAGAAAATTCTCCGTTCCAGAGGGTAAGAGAGCCGAATATTCAAAGAATATAATCCTTGTATCCAGACTCGTTTTCCCGAATAAAAGGATTGAAGCCATTAAAGCAGATCCCACAGACAATCGAATCTTGGAATGCGCGGTTGATGGAGGGGCAGATTACATCGTTTCCGGCGATAAACACCTGTTTAACCTGAAAGAGTATGGGGGCATCGAGATACTTAAAGCAAAGGAGTTTCTGATTAGAATCAAGTGACAATCTCGTCCAGTTTGTCCATTGCCAGCGCTCTTTTTATCTCGAGGGCGACCCTTCTCCCGGTGCTCATGTTTGTCCGCCACAGCGCGTTTCCGTAGGGGTGGCCCACAGCCATGTGGACGTTCGTCCCGCCGCCCACTCTCGGCGCCACATCGTAAATGTAGTATTTCAGGTCCTTGTCAACGCAGGTCTGGAGGCAGAAAGGCCCGATTATGCCCGGGGAATAATGCTCCGCGCATGCCTGGACGTATTTCTCGCCAAGCTCGAACGCTCGTTCCAGGAGCGATTCCCTAAGGGTGGCAGAGTTGTGCCCGCACACCGTGTACTCGGGCGTGCGCTGCTCCCCGACCAGCGCCATCTGCTGGGGCGCAGGAAGGCGGCAATGGCCATCGAGAGAGGTCTCAAAGCGCCAGTCTATGCCAATTAACTCCAGCTTGCTCATTTTAGGTTCTATGGGCGAGTAGAAGAAGTCGAGATTGAAGACGGGGCCGATGACATACCTCTCGATTCGGGCAGTGGCTAAATCCTCCTTGTTTATCACCCCGTGCTTCACCATGTCCTTTGATTTATCCTTGTATTCCGCGGGAGTCGAAGCCGTGAAGAATCCCCTCTCCAGTTTCTTGACCTTGTGATGCAGCTTCACGATGCAGAGGCAGTCGATGTCCTCCGGGGAAGCAATCTTCTCGGGGAATGGCAAACCAGCTTTCTCCAGCATCCAGTAATAGTCATGTTCCTCGCCCCGCTCCTCGCTGCGGAGCAGGTTCCGGCTGCCGAACATCGGGACCTTGAAGGTATCCTCCACATCGGCAATTTTCGAATATGAAGTGAATGAACGATTCGGCACCCAGATGACGTTCTTCTCGATGAGCGATTTCTGGATCTCCGGCTTCATGACATCGTTGTATTTGTCCAGGACCAGGGCCTCGTCCACCATGCCCCGGACAAGCTTGCCGGCTGAATCCCGCTGTGACCTGAAATAATGATAATATGTCTTCTCGCGGCCCTTCTGGCACACCGCAAGCGTGGGCAGCCCTTCCTCGGCCGCGCCGTCGCACACGTCCAGCGCGGAGTGGGAGGCTGTCATGCCGATGCGGATCTTCGCTGGGTCGTAGGCCCTCACTATCTCCTGGATGTCCTTGCGGGGTATCATGCTAATCACGGGGACATGCCTTTGTTGTATATTCAAATAACGTTTCGAAAAATGTGGCGGCTGTAAGTGTTCAGTATTCTGAAGTTGCCCGCATTAAATTTTTTATTTTGTAGAATGTAGATTGATGCTCCCAGCTGGCTGTTTTTTCAATTGTTTATTTAGTGATAAAGGCCGAGAACC
>DAJR01000033.1:22997-33328 GCA_002496385.1 Methanomassiliicoccales archaeon UBA147
TTAGGGGCTGGTAGTTTACTGAATAGTGAATAGTGAAAAATGAATAATCACCTTTCTCCTGAATATTTGATTATTCATGATTAACCTTTCTCCGTCACTTTTCACTAATCACTTCTCCACTTTTCACTATTTCGTGGCACCGTTTCACTGAAAGTTAGACATCTCGGCAAGTTGAATATAAACCTCCGCCGCCCTCACCACATCCCCGATGTCCACCCACTCATCGACCTGGTGCGCCATGGTCTCCTTCCCGGGTCCCAGCACAATGATGTTCGGGTTCAGTTTCCCGAACACGGCCATCTCGGTGCCGTATGGAACCGAAAAAGCCTTTCCACCGACCAGCTTTTCAATACTTGCGAGCATCTCGGGGGATATGCCGCTTCTGCAAGGGGGCAGGTCATGGATCAGCTCGACCTCGGCTGTGTCATCGTCCGCCCTGACCAGTTTCTTCAGGATGCCGAGCATCTCGGGACAGGAATATTCTGCGGGGAATCTCACGTCAACCACGGCTGTGGCCGCCTCGGGGACTACGTTCATTCCAGTGCCTCCGGAAATCTGGTTAATACCTATTGTCACAGGGTCGGTCCGGCGGTTCCCGTAAAGCTCGGAATCGATAAGGGAATTGAGCCTGGCAATCAGGTCGACGATGGCATTCCTCCCGAGCTCCGGCATGCTGGAATGGGCGCTTTTCCCCATGGTGGAAATGCGGAACTGGACAATTCCCTTCTCATCAGTGACGGGAGCCATGTCGGTGGGCTCGCAAATTATGAAAAGGGGGATATCAGCTATCTCCGGGTGATGCGCGGCCACGTCCTTGGCTCCTGCCATGCCCACTTCCTCGTCCGTTGTAAATATCACGGCGAAATCGGTGCCCTTCCTTGCCAGTTCCTCGGCGGCCAAAAGGAGGGCGGCGCATCCGCCCTTCATGTCCAGGCTTCCCCGTCCGTACACACGGTCGCCCTCGACCTGGCCGTTGGCGAACTTCCAGCCTTCGCCCTTGGGGACCGTGTCCAGGTGCCCGTTGAAAAGTATCTTCGGCTTGCCCCTGGAGGCATAGATGGCCGGGTTCCCAGAATTTTCATGGCGTCTGATTGTCATCCCCATCTTTTCAAGCAGCGGGATGACAACCGAAAGCACCGGCTCCTTGGACATTGATGGCTCGGACTCGGCTTTCACAAGTTGGACAAGAAGGTCTGTCGCCTTCTGCCTATCGAACATGATGGCCTACTGCCCGATGCCGGCCGCCCTGAGTTCCTCGATGAGCGCAGGTATGACCTCGAAAAGATCGCCGACCAGGCCTATGTCCGCAACAGTGAATATCATGGCATTCGGGTCTTTGTTGATTGCGACGATGCAGCCGGAATTCTGCATCCCGGCCCTGTGCTGGATGGAGCCCGATATCCCGCAGGCGATGTAGAGGTTGGGGCGCACCGATTTCCCGGTCTGGCCAACCTGATGGTCCTTGGATATCCAGCCCTTCTCGACCGCGACCCTCGAACCGCCGACCTCGGCGTTCAGGGCATCGGCCAGCTTCTGTATGACCTTGAAGCCGTCCGCGCTTCCCACGCCCCTGCCGCCGGAGACGATGATCTTCGCATCCTCCAGATTGGCTACCTGCTTGCGCTCTTTGATGACCTCGATTATCCTGGTGAGGATGTCCTTGTCAGAGAGTTTGGCGTCGAACTTGACTGTCTTTCCCTTCCGGTTCTTGTCAGGCTCAAGGGCTTTCATGATGCCTGGCCGCACGGTTGACATCTGGGGCCTTGTGTCGGGGCACATGATTGTCGCCATTATGTTCCCGCCGAATGCCGGCCTTGTCTGGAGCAGCATCTTTGTCTCGGCCTCGATGGTCAGCTCGGTGCAGTCCGCGGTAAGGCCGGTGTCCAGCCTCTTCGCGATGCGCGGCGCCAGGTCCCTTCCGATGTGTGTGGCCCCGTAGAGCACTATCTCGGGTTTCTCCGCCTTGATGAGCTCGATCATTGCCTTTGCATAACCGTGGGTATTGTATTTCTCGAGCCTGGGGTCCTCGACAACGTACACTGTGTCCGCCCCGCCCTCTATCAGACGGTGGGCGAGTTTTTCCACGCCCTGGCCCAGCAGCGCGGCCGAAACCTGGACGCCGAGCTCATCCGCGAGCCCTCTGGCCCTTCCCAGCAGTTCGAGCGAGACCTTCTTCAGCTCGCCCCCTCTCTGTTCGGCGAACACCATCACGCCGTGATAATCGCAGAGCGCGGGTTTGACCTCGCACGCTTCTTCCTTCGTCTTTTGGACTAGAGGCTCTGCCTCACCCTCGACGGAGATTGCTGCGACCGGGCAGGCCTCCGCGGCCTCCTTCACGCCCGGAGCGTTCGGGTTCTTCACGACGGCTTTCATCTCATCGTTCAGTTCGTATCCTTCGGGGCACTGCTTCGCGCAGATCCCGCAGCCGATGCAGTCGTTCTTGTTGATTGTGACTTTTAACATTCCAATCACCTCAGCACGTTCTTGTCTTTGAGTTTCACGACGAGCTGCTTGCTCATCTCCTTCACGCTTCCCTTTAGGACCTCGCCCTTGCCTTTCGGCTCAGGGGCAAATGACCTTTTGACCGAGGTGGGTGAACCCTCCATGCCGATGCAGGTGCCGTCCGCGCAGATGTCCTTGGCGTTCCACACGGTGACCTTCTTCTCGCGGTAGGCTTCGACTATGCCCCTGACGCTCGGGTATCTGGGTTTGTTCAGGTCGGCAATCACGGTGATGAGGGCGGGCAACGATGCCTCTATCTTCTCGTAGCCATCCTCCAGCGCCCTCTCGCAGACTATCTTATTCCCATCTGTCTCGACGTTCTTCACGTAGGTTATCTGGGGAAGGTGGAGGTGCTCGGCCATCTGGGGGCCTATCTGGGCTGTGTCGCCATCAATGGCTTCGCGGCCGCAGATTATCAGGTCATAGCCTATTTTTTTCGCTGCCTCGCCCAGCGTGTACGAAGTGGCCCAGGTGTCCGCACCGGCGAAAGCGCGGTCGCACAGCAGCACCATATCATCAGCGCCCATGGCGGAGCATTCCCTCAGTGCATCCTCGGCCTGAGGCGGGCCCATTGACAGGACCGTGACCTTGCCGCCGAACTTTTCCTTCATGCGGAGGGCTTCCTCCAATGCATGCTTGTCGTCGGGGTTCACGATGCTCGGCACGCCCTCTCTTATGAGGGTGCCGGTCTTCGGGTCTATCTTTACGTCGGTCGTATCCGGTACCTGCTTCACACATACTATTATGTTCATTTTATTCCTCCATTGAATGCATCATCATGATTATTTCAAGAGATCGCCAGCGATGACCATCTTCTGGACCTCGGTGGTTCCCTCGTATATCTCGGTTATCTTTGCATCGCGGTAGAACCTCTCGACCGCGTAATCCTTCGTGAATCCGTAGCCTCCGTGCACCTGGATGGCATTTCTTGTCGCCTTCATCGCGACGTCTGATGCGAAGTATTTTGCCATGGCGGCTGAGGTCGTGTAAGGCCTTCCCTTCCATTTGTCGAAGGCTGCCTTGTAAACGAGAAGCCGTGCCGCATCAATCTCGGTGGCCATGTCCGAGATGAACCACTGGATGGCCTGGAAACTGGAAATAGGCTTGCCGAACTGCTCCCTCTGCTTGGCGTACTTCACGCTCTCCTCGTATGCCGCCTGCGCGATCCCCAGGGCCTGCGCGGCTATCCCGATGCGGCCCCCGTCCAGCGTGGCCATTGCGATCTTGAATCCCTGGCCTTCCTTCCCGAGAAGGTTCTCGGCAGGGACTTCCATGTCCTGGAACACGAGCTCGGTCTGGATCGATGCGCGGATGCCCATCTTCTTCTCGATGCTGCCTATCGAGTACCCAGGGGTATTGGAATCCACTACAAAGGTGCTTATTCCCTTGGTGCCTTTGGACTTGTCGGTCATAGCGAAAAGAATGGTCACATCCGATTTGCTGGCATTGGTTATGAACACCTTCGAACCGTTGATGATGTATTTGTCGCCTTCCTTCCTTGCGACTGTGGCCTGGGAGCCCGCGTCGGTCCCGGCGTTCGGTTCTGTAAGGCCGAAGCATCCGAGCACCTTGCCGCTGGCAACGGGCTTGAGATATTTCTCCTTCTGGGCATCGGTTCCGAACTTCATAAGCGGCCAGCATACAAGAGAGTTGCAGACCGACATTGTCACACCGTGGGACGCGCAAACGCGGGAGACTTCCTCGACAGCAATGGCATAGCTTATGTCGTCCATCCCGGAGCCGCCCCATTCCTTCGGAACTGTCATGCCCATGAATCCCAGGGCCCCGAGCTTTCTTACCGTTTCCGCGGGAAATTCAGCACGTTCGTCTATGTCTGCGGCGATAGGGGCTATCTCCTTCTCCGCGAATTCCCTGGCCGTCTTGCGGACCATCTCCTGTTCCTTGGTGAGCGCGAATTCCATCCTTGCACCTTCTTTGCGACAGGAAAGAAATGACCGTATTAAATCGTTTCCAACGGCGATATATAAATCTTGTGTAAGCCAGTTATTTATACCTTTTGATTGAATCTCTTTCAGCTTTGACAATATATTTATACTACATTAATGATATACGTAGCAACTAAAAAAATTATCACACACGAAAGAAAAGTTGAGGAGGAAAAGAGGATGAATAAAAATCAAATAATGAGTGTTGCCATAGCATTTTCAATGCTGGCAGTGAGCTTTGCGATGGTGGTGGACAATGTCATGGGCGTTTCAATGGAGGATTCAAACACCACGCTTACCGTGAACGCCAAGTTTCCCAAGTTGTATTGGATTGGATTCAACCTCACCGACGGACCGGTTTATACCAGTAGGATGGGCGTTCAAGTGCCTGTAGTCAATCCATACATTTTCAGCCTTGAATACAATTACAGCTTTGGTTCAGCCCTGTGCGACTTCACAGTCCAGGCATGGTATGACAGAGGCGCAGCGCCTTCGGTGTATCCAGCACCCCCGACGAATGACGACCGAAATCTCGCATTCCAGCTGGACTGCACCAATGCAGGAGCAGTTACGGTGACCTACCCGTCAGGGAATCTCGAGGTGACGACTCCCGGTGTGGCGACAATCCAAAACTGGTGGAGTGATGTATTATACCCGGGCCAGGAAGTGTTCAGGGTTTACATACCGGTCAACTTCGGACCCCAGCTCAGGGCCGGTGATGTCGACGGGTACGGGACATATGACCAAGTCCCTGCATCGGCGCTTATTACCATGGGCACCTGGGACTTCAGCGTCACGGTTCGGGACACATCATCCTCGGCTAACAACGTCAGCTACGGCGAGTTCGGAATCCAGAGGTTCGTGAATGTTGCCGTTACAGGCGACCCGACCGGAAACGCCCCACCGGGCGGCTCAACAGATTGGATGGGTATCCAGAGCCAAATCACTTATTCATCCAACTTCGCTTACACTGTGATAGTTGAGATTGACGACCTGGTAGACCCGTTGAATCCGCTGACACCAATTCTGGCCACCAATGTCGAGGTCCAGAACATGCATGCCAACGCTACAGGAAATTCGGGGATTGATGCTCCGACATTCTTCGTAGGTCCGAGACCCGGAAATATGCTCTATGTCTGGGGTGCTCCTGGGGTCCCCATAGCGGCATCGAACCACGGGACGACTTCAATCGGCCCATTGGATTCGAATTTCTTCGGTGCTGAGACCACCAACCTCCGATGGAGGGTCGGAGTGCCTGGCGGTACCGGAGAAGGTGTGTACACTTCAACGATCTACGTAACTGTTGATAACACATAAACGTAAAAAGACAATGCTGCCGGATTTCTCCGGCAGCTCATTTTCACTTTTAATTTTTCAATTATCCTTAAATACCCCGAATCATTCCATCAATCATGGGCAGGATGCTGGTGGCCTGCGACGGCTCCGAACATTCGCGGAAAGCGCTGGACAAGGCGATCTCCATGGCCGGGGAGGAGGACGAGGTCGTTGTCCTTTACGTGATACCTACGGGCGGGATAAAGGAATTCGAAGGCCTGAACATGGAAGGCGCCAAGGCCAGGGCGCAGGACGTCGTGAACAATGCCGTCGAAATAATCCGGGGGAGGGGAAAGAAGGCGATAGCGGTGGTCAGGGAAGGGAACATCGCGGAAGAGATAATCCACTTCGCAAGGGAGCTGGAGTGCAGCCTCATCCTCATCGGCTCGAAGGGCATGAGCAAGGTCGGGACTTTCGCGCTGGGGAGCGTCGCGGAGAGGGTGGCCAAGGATGCCGACAGGGCGGTCCTTATTATCAGGTAGATAGATTTTATAGCGGCTTTTCCATTTGGGTTCGATAAGATGTGAACGATTGTAGATTTAGGGATTGTAGATTGTAGATTTACGGACGGCCTGGCTGTCGATAACAGCCAGCCCGTCAGCCCCTAGACCCTTTATCCCAATCTGCAAGCAAAGACCCTAGACCCCGTTACAAAAGGAATGAAAAAACAGCAAACCGTGAATAAAAAATTAATGGAGGCGAAACTATGCAAGAAGCAGAGAACTTGAAGAAGCTGGCCGGAGAAAAAGCCGCCGAGCTGGTCACCGATGGCATGATTGTGGGCCTTGGCACCGGTTCCACGGTCTATTACACCGTCATGGAGCTGGGGAAGAGGACCCGGGCGGGGCTGAGGTTCACCGGCATTCCGACATCGAAAGCCACCGAGAAACTTGCCGTCACGCAGGGCATCAATATCAGCACCCTGGACGAGCACCCGGTAATCGACATCACCATTGACGGGGCCGACGAGGTCGCCCCCAACCTGGACCTCATCAAGGGGCTGGGCGGGGCACTGCTGAGGGAGAAAGTGGTCGCCTCAGTGTCAAAACGGCTGGTGATTGTGGCGGACGAGTCAAAATCTGTAACATACCTCGGGTCGAAATCCCCGGTTCCCGTGGAGGTGCTGCCTTTCGCGCTGGCCGCGGTGAAACCCAGGCTGAGCGAATTGTGCAAAAAGGCAGATGCCAGGATGAAGGCCGGATGCCTGTATGTTACGGACAATGGCAATCATATAATAGACTGCAAGTTCGACACCATCCCCAACCCGAAAAACCTGGAATCGGAGATGAACTGCATACCCGGGGTCGTAGAGAACGGTCTCTTTCTGGGCATGGCTGAGAGGGCAATACTGGGAACTGCCGGCGGCATCAGGACTATCGAAAAAACTACTTGACCAGTTTCTTCAGGGCGGATATGTTCGCCTCTATGTCCTTGATTTTCTTGCGTTCGTCCCTTTCGATAATTTCCACGATTCTCGTGAACGGCATCGCCAGCTTGTAGGCGTGTACCGGCCTCCCCTTGCCTTCCTTCTTAAGGTCGCGTTTCCTGACCCACTTGCGGTCCCTGAGATCCTGCATGACTATCGAGACTTCCGGCTGCCTCAGCGCGGTGATTCCCTCTATCCTCACGGATATGATTTCATCCCCGTCGCTCAGAACGGCAAGCGTCTTTGCCATGTTCTTGGGTATCCCTGCGGCCACTAGGTGGTCAATGATGGCCTCATCCTTTTTGGTCAGTGAAGTCTTTGCGGACACTATGTTTCACCGTCCGGTTATATTTTATGTTAGATATATAATACTTTCTATTTCTATCGGGTATATATTGTTTTCTATTTGTCCTTTTCTATTTCTATCGATGAAAAAATACCAGGCCTTATTTCCTTTTTATATGATTTATGCTTTTTTCTAATCTATATTTTTGCCGAGATATTATAAAAGCTTTAATTCGGATGGCGAGATAAATAATGAAATTGACAAAACTTGGTGCAATGTTAGGATATTTGAGCGCTTTCCCTCTTTCCTAGGGCCTTTTTTATCCAATCAAGAAGGTCTTCCATGCCCCGGTCGTCCCTGGCAGATATCTGGATGCCCTCGCCGGGGACCCCGAGGTCGCATTTGTTGGAGACTACAATCAGGGGAATGCCTGTGAAGGTCTTCTTGATGTGCAGCAATAGGTTGTTCTGCGTCTCCAGCGAATAGCCGCAGGTCTCCGAGGGGTCGAACACATACACAAGGACATCAGCCAGGTGTTCGAGCGCGGCTATCGCCTGGAGCTCGATCTTGTTGCGTTTTTGAAGCTCCCTGTCCAGCAAACCGGGCGTGTCCATGACCTGGATGCGATCGTAACCTATGTGAAGGTGTCCAATGGATACCCCCTTGGTCGTGAAGGGGTAGCTGGCTATCTCGGGCTTGCCTGACGATATCCTGGCCACTATCTGGGACTTTCCGACGTTCGGGCACCCGGCTATTACCACTACCGGTTCATTTGGGTTAATCCCGGGCATGTTCTGGAGCTTGTCCCGTGCTTCGTTGAGGAAGTCCAGTTCCCCGGAGACCTTGTTCAGGACCGAGGATATCCTGCCGTAGGACGAATTCAGCGCCGACGATATCTCGGAGCGTGTGCGGGCGTTCCTTATTCTGGCGAACTCCTTCTTCTGTATGGTTTCGACGGTCTTCCTGGCCCAATCGATTGCCCCCAGGCTGTGCCTGAGATCGTCCAGCCCGACGGATATGTCAATTAACTCCCTTTCAAAAGGATGCATCTGGTCAAGCGAAGGGAATGCGCGTATGTATTTGTTCAAAACAGCCGAAATGGTATGTGACAGTGCGCTGAGCCGCCCTGTGGCCTCCGAGCGTGTCTTGTCAATTCCGGTCTGGTCTGTGACAATGACCTTCTGGACCCGCCTGAACGCCTTGTCCAGGATTTCCTGGCTGGTCATTATTGTCGGAATGTCTTTCATCGATATGCCAAACTCCGGTGCATATTTAAACTATCTCCAATTTCATTAAGTGATATCCAAAATCCTTGTCTCTGCGAATACCCAAAAGGATTAATACAAATCATTTATTGGTCGTGCCTCACCAGAGGGATTAAGATGCCGCCAAAGAAGCAGAAACCGAAGGAAGAAAGCGAGAAGACCGAAACCACGCCCAAGCCAGTGGAAGCAAGGAGCACGGGCAAGACCGCCATTGTTGACGGCGACATAATCACCCTTGATTTTGACGCTTACATCCTGAACACGGACGGCACCGAAGAGCTGTTTGACACCACAAATGCGGAGCACGCGAAAGCGGGGGACATATTCAACGAGAAGGCCACCTATGAGCCCATAGTCACAATCGTCGGACACGGCAGGGTGATTCCCGGCCTGGACAAGTCCTTCGTCAATGCCCCGATAGGCGAGAAGACAACCGTCAAAATCCTCCCGGCGGACGGAGCCGGGGAGAGGCAGCCCAACATGGTCGAGATATTCTCGATACGGGAGCTGCAGAAGCAGGAGATTGACCCGGAACCGGGAATGCGCGTCCAGATAAAGAACAAGATAGGCACGATAACGAGCATGACCTCTGGCAGGGTCAGGATAGATTTCAACGACCCGCTGGCCGGCAAAACCCTGAAGTACGATTACACCGTCATCAAGAAGGCCGGGACCCTGGAGGAAAAAGCCCTCGGGATAATCGAGGCGGATTTCGGGAATGCCTCGGAATTCAAGGCCGCCATGAACGGAGAGACGCTGGAACTGACCCTTGGTGACATATGCAAATACGACCACAGATGGTTCACGCTGAAATACAAGGTCGTGAGCGACATCAGATCAGTCCTCGGGATAAATTCCATAAATTTCATCGAGCAGTACGTCAAGAAGGAAGAGCCCAAGGAAGAGGATAAGACCCCGGCACCCGAGCCGGTCCCGGAAGAGTCAGAGGTCATCCCCGATTCGGAAAGGACTGAGAAATAATTGCGGCCTGTAGGCAGGCGGTGTCGAAGTTAACTGCCAACTCCTGTAAGGGGTGATTGTTTACAAGAACGGAAATTGGTTGATGTGAATTATTTTGTAGAGGGTCTGGGGTCTTTGTTTACAAAATGGTATAAAGGGTCTAGGGTCTTTGCTCACAAGATGGTGTAAAGGGTCTTTGTTTACAAAATGGTATAAAGGGTCTAGGGTCTTTGCTCACAAGAGGGTGTAAAGGGTCTTTGTTTACAAAATGGTATAAGGGGTCTAGGGTCTTTGCTCACAAGATGGTGTAAAGGGTCTTTGTTTACAAAATGGTTTAAAGGGTCTAGGGTTTGCTGGCTGTCATGAACAGCCAGCACAAAACATATGTTAGCAACCCTAGCCCCTAGACCCTAGCCCCCTGGAATCATAAAGAAAAACCGCCCTTTCAAGGGCTGGTAGTTTACTGCATAGATGCCGAGAACGCTCGCCCTTCAGGACTGAGATGAATCGGCATAGGCAGTCGTGAATCCACCGTTGCATGCCGTTAGATTATCTTCATCTGATATCGAAGCGACCCCGCTTCGATAATCAGGCATGCTCCATTTTGAGAT
>DAJR01000040.1:0-200 GCA_002496385.1 Methanomassiliicoccales archaeon UBA147
GCATCCTACGGGTGGGGGAGCAAGGCCATAGACCAGATAGCCGGCATGATCCCGAACCTGAAGGTGGAGATTATCGAACCTGTCCTCGTCAAGGGATTCCCGAGGGAGAGCGACTTCAAAGCGCTGGACAAGCTGGCAGACACCATTGCCGCAAAACACAAAGAGAATGGCTTTACTCAGTAAACTACCAGCCCCTAAAG
>DAJR01000040.1:279-9950 GCA_002496385.1 Methanomassiliicoccales archaeon UBA147
CCTGAAAGGCTGAGCGTTCTCGGCACCTGTGTAGTAAACATAGCGCCTTTCAGGGTATATCGTCCAAATCAATCCCGGCCAGCCCGCTCAGCTCCGCATGCAGCTTCTCCATCCTGGCGGCCTGGGCCTCATGGCCGTTCGCCCGCTCCCGTGAGACAGCATCGGCCAGCTTCCACCTTGCAGGCCCACGTTCATTGTGGGTGATGAGATTGTCGGCGTGGGCCACAATCTTCTCTGCCAGGGTCTCGGGCATGAAGTTTCCCGGAGGAAGACCCATCTTTTCGGCTTCTCCCGGATCGAGGCCAGCACCTATGTGGCGCTCCACGATTCTTACTATGGCTTCGTCCAGCTTCCTCTTTCTGAGAATGTCGGCCCCGGCAACCGCATGGTCGATGCCGCTGGTCTTGGACCGGCCGATGTCGTGGAGCAAGGCTGCGCGGCTTATCAGGTCAACTGTGTATTGATCCAGGCGCATCCTCTTGGCAATCTTCAGCGCCAGGTGCTCCACGGCCATGCAATGGTCGATGACCGCATTGGGGCAGTTCTCCTCCGCCAGGTAGGAAAGGCACATCTCAACCGAGGGCATTTTCTTGTTACAGGAGCATGAACCGCATTTGCATTCGGGGTCACTCATTTTCCAACACCGTCTTTCCCCGCGGGTCGGGAACTATCTTCATCTGGCCGTCAGAAAATTCCGGCAGTTTCCCATTGTTGTATTTGTAAAGGAACACGGCCAGTGCGGCGACTTCTGAATGCGGCTGGTTGCCCACCGAGACATTGATGGTGGACAGCTCGTAAACCTCCCTGGGAACCTTCTCAGCCCCGACGACTATCATGAGGTCCATGCCCGGCTCCAGGGTTCCGAGGGCTTTTCCCAGCTCCTCACCGTACATTGTAAGATGGACTATCTGGCCTTTGAAATTCTTCATCTCCTCGCGGTGTTTCACGCCGGTCTTTATCGTCGTCGAGCCGCCCCAGCGCTCGCAGGTCGATGAAAAGTTCCTCTCGAGGTCCAGGTCGCGGGTGTCCACAAGAATGCGGTCCGCCCCGAACGCCCGCGCAACCAGCGCGACATGGGTCGTTATCCGCTTGTCCCTCTCGGGCCTGTGCCCAATCCTGAGAACGGTGATCAAAAGCGCACCTGCCAATCACTCTTCGTCGTGGAGTTCGATCCTGTGGCCGCGGTAGTCGAATTTCACTGACCGCTTCACAAGGCTCTTCAGCATTGTCTGGCTCAGTTTCAGCTCTTCTGCAACATCACCGGCGAACTTGCCTTCCTTGCCGATGGACTTGAGAATCTTATCCTCCAGTTTCTTGAAGTCCTTGTCCGGCATTCCTGCGGCAGCAATCACATCGCTTATCTCGAACACCGAGCATGATGTGTTGATATGGAATGCGGAGTAATAGGTGTGATAGGCCTTCACGGGCTTCTGCTGGGAGCCCTCGGGGGGCTGCTGCCACCTGGTCTCGACAAGCTTCATCTTGTTGAACAGCCTCAGCACGGCTGGTCCCTCATCCCCGAACTTCTCCTCTATCTCCTGAGCGGTCTTCCATCCGGCTGAGACCTCCTTGAATATGTCCCTTTTCAGCTCCGTGTCCACTGCCCTGAACGTGGATACCAGTTCGGAGGGGTCGTTGACCACTTTTATCCTGTTCATATGACCGCCCCTATATTGTATATTAAAGATATAAAGGTAGTTGCATGGCGGCACACGATGTCAATCGACAATGTTTTATAGGATATTCCAGATGCCCGGCATGTGCCGAGATGGCCCAGCCCGGTAAGGCGCAAGACTGGAAATCTTGTGTCCGCAAGGATGCGGGAGTTCGAAGGATCCCTTGGAGCGTTATCATAAACTCCAGGCAAGCTCCAAGGTTCACCACGGACGAATCGCAAAGCGATTCGCCCAGTGCCCAAAAAAAGCTTTGCTTTTTTTGATTGAACCATGGACCGGATGTTGAACATCTCCCTCTCGGCGTTTTGTTTTTTATTGTTAGTGTCACGCCTGCACCTAGTTTCAGTTACAAATTAAAGGGTGAAACTAGGTTTAGTCGCATTGATGTTTGTAAATGCATGGGTGCTACAATGCTCCTCTCGGCGCCTTTCTTTTCACTTTACTTCGGCCAAGCCGGGTGAGAACCAGACATCCGCACGACCGGCTAACCGCCCACCAGACTCCGACATCCAGCTTCCATCTCCGAATGCCGAAGGCTTCGGATACCGAAAAAACCGCCCTCACAGCCGAGGCATAGTGGGATGCCTTAAGATTTTAATACATCTCTCCATACCCATTCTCAATGTCGCCCGCCAAGCATAATCTCGACAATCTCTTCAATCCCAGGTCCATTGCCATTATCGGCGCTTCCACCAAGGAGGCCAGCATCGGCTACAGCCTCATCCAGAACCTCAAGGCCTCGGGATATCAGGGCGAGATTCTCCCTGTGAACCAAAAATACGATGAGGTGCTGGGAATCAGGTGTTTCAAGGCTGTTGAAGCTTTACCGCATGCGGCCGAACTCACCATCGTGGCTGTCCCTGCCGAGGCCGTGAACTGCATCGTTGATGATGCCTGCAAGGCGGGGGCAAGGATGTTCATAATCATCTCAAGCGGCTTCGACGAGGTGGGCAGGCATGACCTGACTCATGGGCTCCTGGATGCCCTTAAAAAATACGGGGCGCGGGCTCTCGGCCCGAACGTGTTCGGCGTGTTTTCCGCGAAAGCCCGCATGAACGCCACGTTCGGGCAGCCAGAGATACGCTCGGGCAATGTAGGCCTGGTCTCGCAGAGCGGAGCCCTGGGCGTCGCCATGATGGGAAAATCCGTCACTGACAACATTGGACTTTCGGCGGTCGTCAGCGTGGGCAACGAGGCGGACATCTCGGAAGCCGAGGCCCTGGAGTATCTCGGGAACGACCCCGCGACCGAGGTGATACTGATGTACATGGAGGGGTGCAAGGACGGCCGTCACTTCCTGAATGTGGCGCATCGGGTCTCGAGGAAGAAGCCCATCATCATAATCAAGTCGGGAAGTTCGGCCAGGGGGGCCATGGCCGCTGCCTCGCACACCGGCTCGCTGGCAGGTTCGGACAGGGTGTTCAGCGCGGCGATAAAGCAGGCCGGTGTCATCCGGGCGGACGACCTCACCGACGCTTTCAACTGGACAAGGGCGCTCGCCAACCTGCCACTGCCGAAGGCGCAGGGCACCGTTATTGTCACGAACGGGGGGGGCGTCGGCGTGATGGCATCGGACTCCGCCGAGCGGCACAATGTCATGCTCAACTCGGACCTGGAGATGCTGGAGAGGGTGTTCAGACCGACAATGCCCAAGTTCGGCAGCTCCAAGAACCCGATAGACGTCACGGGCCAGGCAAGGAACGAGGAATACGGGAAGGCACTCAAAGCCTCGCTTGAGGAGGATTCCATCCCCTCGGTCGTGGGGCTGTACTGCACGCCGGCGACCATGGATGTTCTGAAATTCGCTAAAACTGCGATTGAATCCACCGGGGAGCTCACAGGAATGAAGCCTATGGTGTTCTCGATAATCGGCGGGAAGGGGGTTTCCGAAGCCATCAACCTGCTCAACACACATAACATACCCTGCTACACGACCCCGGACGAGGCGATGTCCTCGATGGGCGTGCTCTACAGAAGGCAGGGTTGGCTGGGCCAGGAGTTCGGCGTTCCCGAGGATTTCGACATGGACCTGGAGGAGATAAATGCCATAATAGAACGGGCGCACGCCAGGAACCAATCCCAGCTCCTGGAGAGCGACTGCGCCGAGATACTGAGGCTTGCCGGCCTGGACTTTCCAAAGATTGCGGTCGCCAGGACCATGAACGAGGCCGTTGCCGTGGCGGAGGGCATCGGCTATCCGGTCGTGATGAAGGTGTTGTCAGAGGACATAGTCCACAAGACCGAATTCGGATGCGTCAAGCTGGACCTCGAGGACGAGAGGGAGGTCAGAGTGGCCTACGAGACAATCATGGCAGAGGCGAAGCGCCATTTCCCCCGGGCGAGGATAGAGGGGGTGACGGTCACCGAGATGGTCACCGAGGCAACAGAGATGATACTAGGGTTCTCCGGGGACCCTTCGTTCGGCCCGGTCATCATGTTCGGCATGGGCGGTATCTATGTCGAGGTGCTGAAGGATGTCTCATTCAGGGTTGCGCCGATATCCAGGCTGGAATGCGAGGCGATGGTCAAGGAGATACATTCGTACCCGATACTCATCGGGGCGAGGGGGAAGGCCTTCCGCGACATCCCAAAGGCCGTGGACGCGATATCCAGAATTTCCTATCTGGCAGCCAATGTCCATGACATACTCGAGCTTGACATCAATCCGCTCATGGTTCTGGCCAAGGGGAAGGGGTGCAAGGTGGTGGACTCCAGGATGACCGTGAGGAAGAATATTAATATCAGACAGAATACGGGGGAACTCCCATGAAATCCTTAACAATAACATCCAGCAGGACTGCGGCAGGAAAGACGACGGTCGGGCTCGGAATAGCCCTGAACTCGGGCATGAAATGCGGCTATTACAAACCCTACGGCGACCATCTTGTGTACAGCAAGAAGAGCCTTCATGACCTGGACGCAATGGTCTACCAGAACTGGATGGGCATGGGCAACGAGGTGCTGGAGAGCACGCTGGGCTTCGACGCCGATAAGATAATCTCGCATTGGAACAGCAATGAGCTCAAGAGCGTCCTCAAGAGGAATTACGATACAGTTGCCAAGGGAAAGGACCTGATGATAGTCGAAACCGCCAGGAACTATTCCTTCGGCGGCCACATGGACATGGACTCGATCACCCTGGCCCAGAGCTTCGATTCGGAGCTCCTGCTTGTGGCCGAGGGAGACATCCCGCTCATCCTCGACAAGGTCCTGGCCATAGCCAAATGCGCGGAGAACATCGCAAAGTTCAAAGGCATAGTCATCAACAAGGTCTCCGAGGAGGACCGCGAGAAGATAGAGATTGAGGTCCCGCCGATCCTGGAGAAGAAGGGTATAAAGCTCCTGGGTATAATGCCGAAACACCCGGAGCTTGAATGGGGCCATATGCGCCTGGTCCTTGAGAAGCTCAATGCCAAGCTCATCGCCGGAGGGGATGGGGTAGGCAATATCGTCAAGACGGTCCAGGTTGGCGCACTCAGCGCGGAACAGGCCATGAAGATGCCGAATTTCTTCCGCGAGAACAAGGTCCTCATCACGGGCGGCGACAGGGTCGACCTGATTTTCGCCTGCCTGGGCAAGGAGACGGCCGGGATAGTGCTCACGAATAACATCCTCCCGCACCCGAAGATAATCGCCAAGGCCGACGACCTGAACATCCCGATAATATCTGTCCACATGGACACCTACACCACAGCCAAGGCGGTCGAGAAGATAATCGCCGAGATCTCCCCGGACGAGGTCGAGAAGCGGGAGCTCATTAAGAATATGGCCAAAAAGGAATTGGACCTGGACGCGATATTGAAGTGATGGAATCAACCTTTCTTGTTCAGCTCGGCTGTGACCTCGTCAAGCAGCCGCTTGGCGCCAATCTCCTCGAAGAACGCCTTTGCCTCGGAGAACATCTGCTTTGCCTTCTTCTTGTCTCCCCTGGAACTGTGCATCCGGCCCATGTCGAACAACAGCTGGCCCTTGTGGTACTTTGAGGACATCCCCTCGGTGATCACCATGGCTTTGTTGAACAACTCTTCGGCCTTACCCCATTCCTTCTTCCGGCCATAGCCCAGCGCCTGGATGCGTATGGACCCCTGTATGCCCATGGTGTCGTTCAATGGCTCGAGCATCTTCTGCGCCTTCTCCGCGCGGAGAATGGATTCGTCGACCTCGTCAATGTTGAGAAGCGCCTCGCCGGAGTTGAACAGGCTCCATCCGATGAACTGTTGGTTGTTGATCATCCGGGCGAACTCCTCGGATTTCTCGAAGTGGGCAATGGCCTTCTTCCACTCCTTCTGCTGCATATAGGAATCGCCGATGTTGTTGTAAACCCTGGAGAGCTGGCGGTGATCCCGGACGCTCTCGAGCAGCGGGATGCTCCGGCTGAACCAGTCGATTGCCTTTTTCAGTTCTCCCTGGTCGCTGTATACGAGCCCGAATTCTATCATTATCTGGCCAATCATGCTGTCGTCGCCGGTCCGCTCCGCGTTGATCAGGCCCATCTCCAGCCATTCCAGCGCCCTTTGGTAGTTGCTCCTGTGCCATTCCAGGTGTCCGAGCCACCGCGATGCGTCGGCAATGCCCAGGGGGTAGTCCGCAGATTGGGAGATGGACAGGCCCCTGTTAAGGAACTCGATGGCCTCGTCCCATTTGTCATTCCTCTCGAATATCAGGCCGATGCCGATGTTGGCATCCGCCTCCTTGAGCTGGTAATCGGATTTCTTGGCGTATCGGATGGCGTTGCGGTAGGCCTTGTCCGCTTCATTGTAATCCGAGGTGATGTGGCAGGCATTCCCGAGCGCAACGTACATGTCGGCGAAGCGCCTTGCCATGGTGGGGTCGCCTTCCTTGCCCTTGAGTGTCTCCAGGTCCAGCATCACCTTCAGCTTCCGGATCTGGTTCCCGATCTTCTGGGCGACCTCGTCCCCGGCCGAGGGCCTTATCGCCCGAATCAGGGCGGGTGAGAGGCGGATGATGTCGCTGACCTTGATCTCCTCTGCCTTGATGTTCAATTCGGAACATTGTGTGACGAAAACGGTCTGGCCGAACTCGTGGCCGAGTTCCGTAACGAGAATTCTGCGGATCTCGGATGCCAGTTTATAACTCGGATGCTCTATCATGTTTGCTTTCCCGACGACTAGACATATCGTTGCCTTTTTTAAATGTATTGTTAGGGAAGCGAACGCGCCAATGCGATTTTTTGTGCCGCTTGCAGAGGTGCGCATACCAGAAACGTTCAAACCACGTCAAGGCGCATTTCCTCGCCGTCGCGGGAATAAGCCTTCCACGAGTTCAGGGTGTACGGATACCCCATGATTATGTGAACGGAGCCTGATTGGGAAAACAGGTGCAGGTCTGCATCGGAGGGGGTCGCGTTTCCGCTGGGGTGCGAGTGAGCTGTCCCAACCCTCCTGAAATCGATGGGCAGGTTGTGGATATTGAGGATTGCATAGCCCTCGCTCTCGATGGTGCCAGGACCGAGCCAGAACTCCACAATAACGCCGTCCTCGGCTATCAGGAAGCAGGAGAATTCATGGCATTCCGGAGCGAAATAGGCGGATTTTGATGCTGCCAGCAGGTCCAGGAGGAGCTTCCTGGAAATCGCAGTGACCTTTTTCCTGGCCAGAGGCTCACATCCTCAGTTTCTTCCAGGCCTTGTCGTAAAAGTCTTCCTGGAACCTCACGAACCTCGCCGGGTTCTCCGAGCGGCTCAGTTTCAGGACATCGTCGGGCGCGATGGATATTTCTTCCTGTCCGTCCAGCACCATCATGCATTCCTTCTTGTCCGCATGCCTCACCTCGACCATGCTGTTCGCGGGGATGACCAGCGGGCGTATGGCGAGGTTGAAGGGGGCGATGGGAGCCAGGACGAAAGCCCCGACCCTGGGATCGATAATGGGACTGCCCACGCTCATGGCATAGCTCGTGGAACCCGTGGGCGTGGCGATTATCAGGCCGTCTGCCCGGACGTTGAGGGCGGGTTTTCCGTCGACCAGTACATCGAAATGATGCATCTTGGAAACATGGGAGGTGTGCAGCACAGCCTCGTTCACGCAGTCTGCCAGCCGCGAAGTGTTGTGCACCACCTTGAGCCGCATCCGCTCTTCAATCGTGTACTGGCCAGACAGTACCCTCCCGAGCATTTCCACGATATTATCCCTCGGTATCTCGGTCAGGAACCCAAGCTGGCCCGCATTGATTCCCGCAATGACATGGTTGTAGCGCTGGAGCGCGTAGAGTATGGTCCCATCGCCGCCGATGGTGATGAGTACGTCAATCTCCATCTTCTCGAGCGGCTTGCCCTGAATGCCGAGGGACTTGCCCAGGTCTGCGTCCAGGGTGATGCTCGCCCGACCCTCAAGAACTGACATTATCTCCCGGACCGTCTGGTCTATGTCCCTGAGCTTCGGATTGGCCAATATACCTATCTTCATGCCATCAGCCCCAATGTCGCTTCCGAACCCAACGCGCACATGTTCTTTCTCACTTCGAGGGACAAAGGCATGTCCAGTATTTCATTTTTTTTATCATAGGCTTGACCGCCTGCCTCCCGCAGTATCAGCAGGGCGGCGGCGATGTCCACCACCCTGGGAGTCTTCCGCTGGTCGGAATATTCGATTAATAAAGCGTCCGCCTGGCCGCAGGCGACCGAGCATATCTCCAGGGCGACCGAGCCGAGACAGCGCACCCTCTTGAAGCGCGATGCGACCTCATGGGCGTGCGGAAGGGCTGCCGCGCCCAGGTATGCCATGAGCAACCTGTCCTTGCCCGGTGCCTTCACTTTGATTGGCGAGCCGTTGAGGAAGGCCCCATTCCCCTTGGCGGCATGGAAAACATCCCCTGTCACGAGATTCATGACCAAGCCTTCAGTGATCCCGCTCAGCGAACCTTTGCCGATTGCCAGAGAGACGCTGTAGAACGGGATGCCGGAGCAGGCGTTGAACGTGCCGTCCACAGGGTCGGCGACCAGCGTGTCAGGGAATCCCCTGTCCATGAACCCGCATTCCTCGCTGAGCAGGTTCAATTCCAGGCCGCGTTGGTTCATGAACCCGATGATTGCGTCTTCCGCGACCTTGTCGATGTGGCTGGTCGGGGTGCCGTCCGCGCCCATGGCCACAATATTGCCGCGCTCCGCCGGGGGAACGGCGGACACGCTTTTCCTGACCAGCTTGGCCATCTCTAGGAGTTCTTCATACATCAAAATGATGAACATCCGCTTAACATAAATATCTATCTGCCAAAAGGGAAAAAGGAGAAGCCGTCAGACCCGTCGCCGGTGGCCTGGCTTATCAGGCGCCTGATGCTGAAGCTCTCCTCATACCTGCTGGAAAGGCGGGCGGCCGTTGCCCTGTCCATGCCTGCCTTCACCATGCCCTTCCTGAGCTTCCTGGCGGCTTTCTTCGCCTTTCGCTTGAACTTCAGGGCGGAGAACACCAGCCTGATGAGCAAACCGGGCACCCTGGCAAGGGCGGCGAGCGGAAGCTCACTCATCTTCGAACTTCCTTGCAATCTTGGCTTTCACCTTTTTCTCGATCTCGTCGCCCAGCTCGTCGTGGCTGTGGCTGTGGCCGCCGATGTTCAGCCCGTCGCCGTCGCCCAGGACCTTGGATATCATCCCGCCGGGGCTGGAGCTGTCCATGAACTTCTGTGTGAGTTCAAACGCCCTTTCCTCGTTCATGCCTGCGTCTATCATGGACTTGTAGAACTTGGCCACCGCCATGCCGAAAGCCTCCGATTTCTCGGCGCTGAACAATGCCTCGGTTATCTCGTTAAGCAGTTTTGGCACTGTCTGGCTCACTGCTTCCAGTATCTCCTTCACTTCTTTCGCGTCCGTATGCGATTCGTTTTCTTCTGACATTTTTTTACCTCCTTTAGCGGTTTTTCCCGCTTCTGAATGTCAATAGTCTGCGCAGAGTATATAAATAAACTGGAAAGTTGTGCCCAGTTTTCAGGGTCTAGGGTCTAGGGTCCAGGGTTGCTAACATTTGTTTTGTGCTGGCTGTT
>DAJR01000001.1 GCA_002496385.1 Methanomassiliicoccales archaeon UBA147
TCCATGCAAAGACCCTAGACCCTTAATTCCATTTTGTGAACAAAGCCCCTAGACCCTTAATTCCATTTTGCAAACAAAGCCCCTAGACCCTTAATTCCATTTTGCAAACAAAGCCCCTAGACCCTCGCCAGAAGATAACACAGCATTTCAGCGCCTCTTGAGCTTGATCACTGCCAGCAGGGCGAAGAAGATGAATATCGGCACCATCAGGAGGACGAGGATGAATATTGTCATCGTGTCATCTCCTGTTGCGTTTCCCTGGCCGTCGATTTCCGCATCCTCCGCGACAACTGTGATGGAGCGCTCGTACGAGCCCGCGTTCCCCCACGCGTCAGAGACAGTGAGGTTCAGCATGTATGTTCCTGGAGCGGCCATCTCGAAAATGAAACACTGGCCGTAACATGTCACCAGACCGTCCAGCGCCCAAGTGTAATTGGTGATGCCCACATTGTCGGAGGATGTTGACGCGTTTATCACGGCCGAATGGTTCGCCCGGTATGTTTGGTCCGTGAGGAAATGGGCGAATGGCGGGGTCCTGTCGTCCTTCCAGTCGTCCATGAAGACGGCAGTGAAATAATTTGCCGCATCCCGGTTCCCGATTATCAGGCCAGATTCGCGGTTGCAGGTGACTGAATTGAGGTTCCAGTTGATGCTGGAGATGAGCACGTTCGAATCGGCTATCATGCCTTTGTTGTGAATCTTCTCGAAATCATGCTCTGTGACATTGACCATCTTGGCTTGGAGATCGAGGTTTTCGGCGGCCGATATTGCATTTATGTAGGCCACGGTGTCATCGTTGTCGATCGGGTCGGTGTCCATGGCGTTGTAGTAGGTGGCATCCAGAAGGACCCTGACCTCGCAACCCCTGCGCGCCGCGTCGATGACCGCTTCAAGATAAAGATTGGGAGTCAGTGTGGGGGAGCCGCCAGACCTGGTGCCCCAGTGTTTGTAGATGTAGAATTCCTCGACATAGACGCGCTCTTCGGCGGCAGAGAGCAACCCCAGCACGGTCCCGGGGTCGAGCGAGGTGTCCGGGCTGAGCACTGGAGTCAGCGTCGCTGGGGAACTGACCGTGAGCGACGAGTAGGTCTGCTTGCCTGGGGGATTTTCCGATGTCGAGTTCAGCCCGCTGTCCCACAGCGGATGGGCGCTGTCATATGCCACGCTGTCCGCCCTTTCCGGGTTCCAGTCCTCCGTGAACACGGTCGCGAAGTAGGATGCGGCGCCCGCGTCCTGAACCACTGCGCCCCAGCCCCTGTTGCCTGTCTGGCCGGGCAACGGGATGCCGTATTCGCCCCAGTTCTCCGACATTATCAGAAGCGTATCATCGTCTATGACGGCGTATTTTGCATGGACATAGGCATAGCGTTCGTGAATCTGTGCGTCCTGGTCATTGGTCATGAACCTCACGGCCGCGCCTGCCTGGACCATCTGCCTGGCAAGGAACAGCTCTTTTGGGGTCAGGCCCCCTACCGGGGAGCCTTCGAGGAACACGCGCACATCCACACCCCTCCTTGCCGCGGAGGAGAGCTTTTCCGCCAGAGGGCCCTGGGTGAATTCGTACACAGCCAGCCATATTCTCTCGGCTGCATTGTCGATTGCCGAAGCCACAGCATTGAAGCTGGAGTCGGGCGAAACGAATAACTGGATTGGTCCGTCCGCCTGGTATTCCGAGCATGAGAAATCGGATTGGCCTATCGTGTAGGGCCGGATATTGGCCCAATCCGCGGACGTGTTGGTGTCCGGGCAGCGGTTGCGTTTGGCTATGTCCCCCTGGGAAACCAGCAGCGCCGGGCCGGATGCCCATCCGGCGCCCAGATAGAACGATTCGCCGTATGCGAAGGCGTCCTGGCACACGCAGAAATTGTTCATAAGGAGCACCTCGTCCCCTGAATTCGAAAAGGCAGGCGCGCTGCCGATTATCGTCGCGTCAGGAACGGAAGGATCAGACCCGGCATACTCGAAATCCGGAACCTCAAGCGTCTGCTTCCGGTAGTTCGTGGCATTCTGGGCGACGGTGACGGACACACCCGCGGGAACGAGCGTGCCGCGCGGAAGAGCGACATTGCCCTCCCTGTCCGTGAGATACCAGAAAGAGATGTCCAATGTGTCTGCGCCTGAATTGTGAACCGTGACGAACTCGTTGGCGCCCCAGGCAAAATAATGGACCTCGGCGATGAGCAGGCCGGAGGCGGAGTCATCCCCGTTCGGGTAGAGCGGCGTGGGGACGGACACGCGCAGGCCCGAGGGCGTGAGTGCGAGTGAGAAGCCTTCGGGCGCGGTGGCGTTGCTGTGGGCATAAGTGAAATCCGCAGGAGCTGATTGAACGGATGCGCCGTCCCACTGGCCATATGACATGAAATCCACCGTGGCATTCGATGCGTCCCTGAGGAGGATGTCGTCTCCGGGATTGGAGAGCAGCGCAGTCGCCCTCCCCATGAAGAACTCCGCATAGCCGCCGGCGAAGGCCGTGGCGTTCTGACCGGCTCCGACATGAATGACCGCAATCCCGCCGGGGGGGAACACCGTCGCCGGGAAGGTGAAGTCTGTGCCGCCTTCCTGGTCAGACAGAGTCCAGCCGGCCGCATTCACTGCGGTGGATTGGGGGTTGAAAAGCTCAATCCATTCACCCACTGCCTCGGTGCCCTCGGGGTCGAAAAGAACCTCGTTGATGAGCAGGAGGCCAGCAGAGGCGGATGCGCGGGTCTCATTCAATTCCCCATAACCCGAAGCAGTTCCGCCGAGGACCGCTGCCAGTACCAGGCCGGCGGCCAGCAATGCGCTCATACACGACCCCATGATTGGGGAACGGGGGCGGCTATTAAAAGGCAGACCATAGCTGCGTTGCATGGCCGAAGCCGGAAGGTTTCATTGTACATATGGCACAGCAAGCAATGTTATATCGGGAACTGCGGCATCGGGCCGGACTCACATGAAGAAGAGTATCACCGGCACTATCAGGCATCCCATCAGATGGACGCGCTTGACCCCGATCAGCGGCGGTATCATGCCGACGCAGGTGCTTATGGCCAGTATCACTAGCCCGAATGCCCCCGAGAACAGGGTGACCGTCACCAGCAGGAAGATTATCACTGACTTCACCAGCAGCTTGTAGTTCACACTGGAGCAGCGCTTCGCGAACAGCCTTCCGAAGAACAGGGTCAGGGGCACAGACACGATTCCGGCCACCAGGGCGGACACCAGCAGCGCGGACATTCCGATCGGGACATTCCCGAGCGGCTCCCATGCGGTGAGCTCGGCCGAAATGATGCCTTCCACGGCCTTCATCGCGCCGCTCCTGGCCTTCAGTATCACGAACAGTGCCATCAGATTGAACAGCGCCACAGATGTGTTGACAGCCGAGACCGATACAATGAATTCCTGGGTCTCGCACTCTGTGCCTTCCGATTCAGGGTCCTTGCCGGACGGCCTGTTCAGGAACACGGAAATGATGGTGGAGATGGCGGACGAGATGCCGGGGAACCACGATGCCATGCTGGCGATGCACCCGGATATGATGGCCTTGACCTGCCTGAGCTTCCCAAGCTTTATTCGGACATTCTCGGTCTTCTGCTCGGGTATCTTGGGGGAGTCTTTCATGCTCAGCAGGAGCGTCGAAAGCCCGAAGAGGCCCGTGAACAGCGGGAACATGAGCACTGTGCTCTGCTCGACCGAGGGGATGCTCACCAGGAAGATGTTCCTCGAGGCCATTCCCGGCAAATACAGGAGGGCGATGCCCAGGAGCCCTGCCAGCAGGAACACGCCTGCAGCTATCGCGCGCTTGGCGGCATGGTCCTTCCATGTGAGCCGCGTTTTGAGCGTCCCGACCGCGATTATTTGCTCCCCCGGTTCTGGTTCCATCCTGGGGCTGTCGAGCAGCTCCAGCAGGATCGTGTCCCTTCCGTCCTCCAGCAACAGGAATCTTGCACCCGCATCGCTGAACTTATTGACGACCCTCGCCTTCAGGGCCACAGCGCCGCCCAGGTCGCCCCCGAGCGTTCCGAGGGTCGCCCCGGTCTGCCCGGCATGAAGGACATCCGACGGCTCCAGGCTGCCAAGTATCGCGTGGCCCCTCATCTCCAGCTTCTTTCTTCTCAGCAGCCTGTCCCCCGGCCTGGCATGCTCGGTCATTATCAGGAAAATGCAGACGCAGAGCAAGAGCAGGTGCATCCATTTGGCCAGGGCGTCATAGGCATTTATCGGGCTGCCTACCACCAGCCGCATGGGTATCAGGAGTGCCAATGCCCCTATCACCGCCCCGAAGCTGCCAACAACCGAGCATTTCACAGCCTCGTAGCCCGAGCCCGCAAGCACCATCCTGTGGCCCGGAAGCAGGGAAAGAGCTGTATCCGCATCGGGAGCGCCCAGGAACACCGAGGGGATGAAATCCAGGAATGTGTGGGTTATGGCATTGCCTATGACCAGGGAGCAGACTATGATTACCAGCTGATAGGCGGACGGCTGCGCCCACCCGAAGAGAGCCATCGCGAGGGACAGCAGCGCGGCCTGTGAGGCGAGTATCATGTAGGCGACGTTGTTCACGTGGATGCCCGGCACCAGCCCGGTGATTATGCCTGCCACGCACCCGAGTAGCGTGAACAGTATTACCGCAAGCAGGAATTCCAGGGGCCCCATCAGTGTCTCCGACAGGATGACATGAGGGGGGGTCATAAAAAAGGATTTATCCGCAAGGCTGATGACGGTGGGCCATGCCCGGAATGATCAAAATCGCCCTGGGAGACATCACGAGACTCGACGTGGAAGCGATCGTGAACGCCGCAAACAACTCGCTGCTGGGAGGCGGGGGAGTGGACGGCGCAATACATCTTGCGGCCGGGCCGAGGCTGCTGGAGGAATGCAGGGGCCTTGGCGGGTGTGAAACTGGGGATGCGAAGATCACGCAGGGGTACGGCCTGCCGGCAAAATGGGTCATCCATACGGTCGGCCCGGTTTGGAGAGGCGGGAGCCACGGCGAGGACGAACTGCTGGCCAGCTGCTACAATAGGGCACTGGAGCTTGCTGTTGAGAAGGGCATCCGCGAGATTGCGTTTCCCAGCATCAGCACTGGCGCGTATGGATTTCCCCTGAGCCGGGCTGCGAAGATCGCTGTCTCGGAGATCGGGCGGACACTTGAATCGGGCGCCCCGTTGGATCTTGTCGTGATTGTATGTTTCAGCGAGAGAGTGCGACTGGCTTACGAGGCGGCTCTGGCCGATTATGAAAAATGAAGAAGGGCGCACGAAGCGCCCTTGCTTCCTATTAGGGGTTGGTGACAGTCCATATTGTGTCGGCGGTCGCGTGCATGAAGTAGGCGTTGCCGTGGTGCAGGGTGACCAGGTTCTTCTGGGCGGATGCGTAGTCCGTGTATGCCGCGGAGCCGCTGTAGACAGAAATCATGTCAACCGCACCGGGAGTGGTGGTCCCGGACCTGTCCGTGGTCGACGGGTAGCCCACAAGGTTCCAGCCGGCATACATGTTGATCACGGTAGAGGCCGGGATGGCGGCATAGCTGCTCAGTGTTATCGCTTGGTCGCCGCCGTTGGCTGTTATCCACAGCCAAACGCCCATCGCATTGGTGATTGAGGGCATGTCGTTGGCCGTGCCTCCCACGCGGTATGATTTCCAGTGGTCCGCAGAGTCAAGGGGATTGTACCACTTGGCCACTGACCATGTTGTTCCGCCGTCGCCCCCAGCCGCTATCGCATCGGTCAGGATGTCCTGGATGTTGCCCGTGAGGCCGCTCGGGAACGAGACGAATACCCAGCTGTTGGCCGCCTTTCCGGCCAGGCTGATCGAGTACGGCGTGGTGATGCCCGGCTCCTGGACTGCGTTGGTGTTGAGTTCTATGTTGCCGAGTGTGTCTTCCGCCCGGACCACGTACCACCAGAGGGTGGCGTCCGCGGTTCCCTTGCCCGCATCAATGTAGCTGTAGATGGCTGCGCCTGTTGCCGCCACCGTGGCGATGATATGGGCAACATCCCATGGGCCGGTGCTCACGTCGGACCTGTAAATCATGTATTGGTCAACGTCATTCGAGCCACTGCCATCATCGGAGGACTTTGTCCAGTTGACCGCATTGTCATCGGTTCCGCCGCCACCGCCGTATGTGAACTCGACCCAGAAGTAGTCGAAGTACACGTTGGATGGTGCTGCGCCGTCGTTGCTCGTGAATTCGATGTCCAAGGTCTGAATCTCTGCAAGGGTGTCCACTCCTGCGGCAAAGAGGTTGAATGTGGCCACGATGTTGGTCTGTCCGGCAGCCGGCGTTATTCCGGTGCTTGTCCAGGCACCCCCCTCGTTGAGGGAGAAGCGTATCGAATTGGTTCCGGTGTAACCGGTCACAACGCTGTACTCGACCCTGAGGGTAGCGCCGGTAATGGGATTGCTTCCAGTGCCCGTGTTCCAGGCATCCAGCCAGGTTATGGCCTTTGCATTCGTGGCAACTGTGCCGTCATCTGCCAATATCTGTGCCGTGGTTGTGAGTGCGGTGTCGCCGCTGTCTATTGCGCTGCAGGTCGCGGTTGCGGATGAAGTCGACACGCCATAATGCTCAACAGTCAGACTGCCGCGGGCTGCCGGCGGCGTCAGGTCCACAATATAGGACGTTGATTCTGGAAGAGTGCCTCCCGATGGAGGGCTGGGCTCTGTCGAGCTGCCGCCTACCGCAGATGCAATCCATCCGTAGGTTCCGGAACCGGGGCAGGTCCATGCATAGTTGCCGTCGACCGTGCCGTCATTGCCCGCGAGGGTCCAGGATGTTCCGCCGTTGAGTGTGTAGTACAGGTTGACCGAGGTCGGAATGCCTGTGTATGTGTACGTGATTGTTATTCCGGTCACCGTCGTTGGACCGCCTGTCGGACCGGTCGCGGTCGCAGTGGCTGCGGGTGCTGCGCCTGTGGTGAATGTCTTCACCCTGTCACCGCCCAGTGCGTTTCCCGCAACATCTCTGAAGGTGGTCGCATATGTGGTTGTGTATGTCGTCGAGTAAGAAAGCGCTGTATAGGTGATTCTGTAAGTGTTTGCATCCACCCATGAATATGTTGCGCCGGGCAGGTTCGTAGTTACTGTGCCAACAGCAGCCATGTTCTCGCTGAAGTCCGCATCGTAGTTGCCTGCGGTGATTGTGACGCCGGTGGCACCGTCCGCGAAGGTGGTTGCGGTTATTGTCGGGGCGACGTTGTCGTAGATGTACGATGCGGCCTCCGGGGCTATGCCACCAGCCGGGTCTGTCTCAATGGTGCTTCCCCCAACTGCCACGGCTATCCATCCATAGGTTCCGGCAGCCGGGCAGGTCCATCCAAAGGAGCCGTCAACGCTGTTGTCCGTGCCTGCAAGAGTCCATGAGGTTCCGCCGTTGGTGGTGTAGAACAGCCGCACCGAGGTGGGGGTGCCCGTGTAGGTATAAGTTATTGTGATGCCAGCAACAATGCTGGGACCGCCCGTAGGACCGGTTGCTGTGGCCGTTGCACCGCTGGGCGCTATCTCCGGCACAGCGTTGGTGTTGGAGTCCATATTGCCCGCAGTGTCCACGGCGCGCACGACGTACCACCAGTTGATGCCGTCTATCTCGCCCTTACCGAGGTCGATGTACTGGATTGTAGCCTTCGGAACGGTCGTGATTATGTGCGCCACATCCCACGGGCCGCTCGAACTGCTGGAGCGATAGATGTTGTAGTGGTCGACGTCGTTGTCACCTGCACCGTCGTCCGTGGATTTCGTCCAGGTGAGCTTGTTGTCTGCCGTTAATCCGGCACCGGTGTAATTCAGGCGGGCACTGTCGACATACCAGTAATCGTAACCGAAAGTGTTGCCCTCGGCCGTGAAAGCTATCCTGAAGGTTGATGAGCCAACGTCAGAGTTGGTTATGCGGAACGAAACGAGCGCTGGCCCGAAGTTGCCGCTGCCCGAGCTCCTGGACCACCCCGCATCATTCCATGTGGTCCCGTCCTTGCTGGTCTGGACCTTCACGACACAAGGATAAGTTGCGCTGTAATCGTCGTAGAAAGTCCTGAATTGCATGTCAACGTTCGACATTCCGGAGGTGTCCACCGGCTTCGAGTACAGGCGCCAGATGTTGTTGCCATTATAGTAGTCGAATCGCACTTCGGGTGATGTCCCCCCTGCGTTTGCCGTGTTGGACGTCGATATGTCGTTTGTCGGGTCAGTCTCGCCCCAGCCGGTCGGCGGATAAGTGCCGAAGGCCTCGTTGAACAGCTCCTGAGTGGCAGCTCCCGTCCATGTGACTGCCAGGCCGGTCGGCGCCGCGGGCGGGTCCCCTTCCACTGTCGCAGTGTCCGTCACCACCACATTGGTGTGGCCCTCGCCATCATTTGCATCTGTATAGGTGGCCGTAATTGTGTCGGCCGCGTTGACCATCACGACCCCGACCGAGTTGGTTGCTGAGATGGTCTTGGTGCCGCGGAATATGCCCGTGTCGCCGCCCGTCTCGGTGAGTGTGACAGATTCTCCCGCAGGCTCGGCGTTGGATTTCAGGTTGACGTTGACGGTCTGGACGTTCGTGTTCGTGTTGAGGTCCTTGTCCTTGACCTCTATGAGAACGGACGCCTCTCTGGGGTACAGGGTCTTCTCGATGTCAATCGTACCCTTGGACGTAACATCGATTCCGTTGTATATGACCAGCGCGTAGTCCTGGTCGTTGGCGCCGTCATTGTCGCAGTCCCCGACAATGTTGAAGCCACTTACGCGGATATTGTAGAAGCCGGTCTGGAGTCCGGCCGTGGATATGTAAACGCATTCCACGTTGTTCCTGTCATCGTTACCGTCGCTGTTGGTGTCGAATGTAGCGATTGGATTTGTTCCCGAGGGCGTGTAGCCGCTGGTGAACGCATTTCCGTTGTACACCTGTCCAAGCGGCGCAGTTACCCGTAGCCTGAGGTCGTTGATGAGGGTAATCGCCGCACCGTCAGCGGCGTACCTGTCCGTCCAAACCAGCGTAACCTTCAAGGGTTTGGTGTTGTCTATGTATGAAACCTGGTAATCGTGGTAGGCGCCTGTGGTAAGTTCTCCGGGAGCATCCTTGAAATAGAAATAATTCGGGTTGTCGGAAATCGTGTTCAGCATCATCCGGCCCCAGCCCTCGTTCTGGTTGGGTATGTCCGCGGTTCCGATATCCTTGGCCGTGTTGATCAGTATGGCCTTAGTCATTGCGGGGGTGGGTGTCGCGCCCTGGGTGTCGATGTACCATTCATTCACCGCTGCGGCACCGCCTGCGGCTGTCGGGCAGGACTGGGACGTACCCGTGCACCACTCGTACCTGTTATCCTGAGAGTAGAGGCCAAACAAATTGTTGCTCGGCGCGTTCGGAGAGTGGGTGGAGAGAGTGTTCACCCCGGGAGTGACTATGTCCGGTTTGATGCGACCGTCATCGGTCCATCCTCTTGAGCTGCTCGTGTACATCACATCGGGATTGTCTGCAACGGTGGAGTATGTGTTTCCGTAACTGCTGGCGTCCGGCATATAGTTCTCCACCCCGCCCACGGTTATCACGTTCTTGGCATTGCCCGGACTCCCGATGGTGTTTGTGCCGGAACCGGAGTTACCTGCCGAAACCAGGACCGATATCTGCTGGTTGCCGCCGGCCGTGCTGGCGTCCCTGACGCGCATGTCGTAATTTGAATCACTGTCGATGTAGTCCCCGCCCGTGGGTGCCCCCCAGGAGTTGGATGAGACGCGAGCGCCACCTGTGTAGCTGCGCACCAGGATGTCTCCGTCGTCAGTCGGGCCGATGAATCCCCCGGCGTCGCTGAATATCTTGACCGAGAAAAGGTTCGCGTCGTACCCAAGGCCCATGCCCGCATAATAGGGACCAAAGCCGGCATAGGTTCTGCCGGTGCCTGCGTACCCGTTGGCTGCTGCCAGGCCGGCGCAGTGGGTTCCATGGCCATGGCCGTCGGCAAAGTCCGAGTTGTCATATGAATAGCCGCCTATCACGCGGTTCTCGAAATCCGGGTGACCTGCGTTTCCGATTGCGCCGGTGCCCAGACCAGTATCTGCAACACCGATGGTTATTCCTGAGCCGCTGGCGCCCGTGACCTGGTTGAACTTTGAACCGAAGCTGCCAGACACCCTATAAGGAGTGGCGTGGTTGGCGTCATTGTCACCCTGCCAAAGTCCGCCGCCCATAACCTGCATTCCCGCTTCGTCATGAAGTTCTTTGACGTAAATCGGTGAAATGTACTGGACATAAGGATTGGCAGCAATTATATCGAGTGAGGCAGATGTGAGAAGCTCGCCCCTCATTGTGTAGCCCGGGCCTGTCTGGCTCTCTTCTAGTACTGCCAGTTCGGGATAAATCGCTTGGATTGCCGACGCGGGTATATTCTCGCCGTAGAACGATATGCTCACCCCGTTCCCACTGAGGTCCGGTGAAATCTTGTATGCGGGATGGTAGGCGCCGACCCAATCAACAAATGGCAGTGTCTCGACGATGCTGGACACCTCGGGCGTCATCCTGACCTGGTAGGCGAAGTTATGCACGTAAGTGACAATTTCGGCCCCGGAATCGCTTATCCTGTCGGTCCATTCCTGAGGTATCGGCCCGGTCATGTGAACGATGAAAACGCCAACTTCGCCGCTGGCCGTTGGCTGTGCCATGAGTTTCGGATCCATCCTCGGCTCCCCCAAGTTGAAATCGAACACATACTCGCCAACATAGATTGTGCTGGACATGGGTATTGTATCGTCCTGCTGCGGCTCTGCGATATCGGCACCGAAATGTGGCATCGGAACAGCCAGCAACATGATTCCCACAATCAACAATGTCAAGCCCAAGTTAATCTTGCTTTTGACTTCCATATCCAAACAGCTCCTCTGGAAATGCACAAAACATATGAGCGATGCTCGCATATCGCCCTTATGCGCCATAGCATTCTTAATGAATGATATGATTAACATACTATTAAAAATTATTCTATAATTAGGCGGATTGCCATGAAATGATGCAAAAGGGCGCCCGGAGGCGCCCATTTCGTGTTTACGGGTTCACGGTCCAAACACAGTCCGCATTCACTTTCACCCAGTAGGCATTCCCTGCGGACATCGTCACCGCACCCGGCGTGGAGTCCGTTATGTACGGGGTTCCAACCTGCCAGACTGAAACTGCGGTCGCCTGCGGGGGCAATGTGGCAGAACCCAGCCTGTTCGTCGCCGAGGGGTATCCCACCATGTTCCAACCCAGGTACAGGTTGATGTTCACAGCCACCGAGGAATTCGCTGCATAGCTGCTGAGTGTGAGCTTCTGGTCGCCGCTGTTGGCTGTGAGATATAGCCAAACGCCCACCTGGTTGTTGACCGTGGTGAATGACTGCGTTCCGGTTGCTCGATAGCTCTTCCAGGCCTTGGTCGTTCCGTCGAACCACTTGGCAACGGACCATGTCGTCAGGCCGTCACCGGCTGCAGCATCGTTCAGTACGGTTTGGATGTTGTTGCTGAGCATGGACGGGAACGAAACGAATACCCAGCTGTTGGCCGCCTTTCCGGCCAGGCTGATCGAGTATGGGGCTCCCGGTAGGGGTTCCTGGACAGGGGTCGTGTTTACCCCTTCGTTGCCGGCCGCGTCAACCGCCCTCACCCTGTACCACCAATAGGTCGAGTCGCCCTGACCCTTGCCATCATCCTGGTAGGTGTTGGTGCCGACCGGCGATGCGCCAATCAGGGAGTAGGGGCCGCCCGAAACGGTTGCGCGGTAGATGTTGTAATGGTCCACGTCGCCGCTCACGCTGGCAGTCCAATTCATCGTGTTGTCGTTCAATGTAGTGTAAGGCACCTCGTAGTTGATAAGCACCTGAAGGAAGTCCACAGTACAGGACCTCCTGGCCGAGCCCGCCCACACGCCCCACATAATGTATCCCCCGGAGATGTAGTCGCCTGGGTCGGTTGTTATCATCTTGGTCATTATAGTGTCGGTGGTCGAAATTGCCGCCGTGCCTAGGTTGTCCCATGCACTATCGACAGCGTTCCATGCGTACATGGTGGCTGTCAGTGCCGCGCTGAAATACCCCTCGAATGTAAGTGTGATGTTATTGACCGTTGCGGGATTCACTGTAGTTGCAAACTGGCACTTCAGGAACTCATAGTCGCCGACTCCCGGGGTTGAGCTCGGGCCAGCGCGGACATCGTTCGAGGTGGCTGCGTTGGCGTAGTATGTATCTGAGAACTCTACAACTGAATTCGGGGTGGTCAGTTCCGTTCCTGCGTTACTGTCGACAATCGTGAACCATACATTATGCGGCCCACCAGCCTGGGTCGTCCCCGCGGTAGTAAGTGTCGTTGCCGTAGGATTGGTGCCGTAGCCGTAATGTTGCACTGTCAGCCCGGTAGGCGGTGTCGGTGCTGTTCCGTCCACAGTGGCCGTATCGGTCACAACTGCCGGGCTTCCGCTGCCGTCGTTGGCATCGTTGTAAGTGGCCGTCAGGGTATCGGCGGCGAGGACGTACACCACGCCGGCCGAGTTAGTGGCGGATATGGTCTTGGTGCCGACGAACGTGCTCGTGTCCGGCCCCGTCTCCGTGAGAAGGGTCGTTTCGCCAGCCGGTTCCCCGCCGCTCTTGAGGTTGACGTTCACGGTCTGGGCCGTCCCGGTGTTGGTGTTGAGGTCCCTGTCCTTGACCGTTATGGTCACGACGGCCTCCCTCGGGTACACGTCGTTCTCGATGTCGATCGTGCCCGCCGAGGATATCGGTATCCTGGCGCCGGACGATACAAGGCTGAAATGCTGAGGCCCCTGGGCTATGTCGCCTGTCCTTCCTGATACCTCGATGGTCCAGATGCCGGTCTGCGGGGTCTGGATGAACACATTCTCGACATTGTTCAGGTCGTCGCGGTAGCTGCTGGATGTGGACCAGTGGTTGACCACTGTTCCGGATGCGGAGTAAAGGCTGTCCCACAGCCCGTTGTTCCCGTAGTATATGACGCCGCCGGGGGAGGTTACCTTCAGGTCTAGGTTGTTCCTGAGGGCCCTTGCGGTGTTTGTGGTTCCGGGGGCTGCCGGGTCTGTCCAGCAGAGCGTTATCTTGAGCGGGTTGACCGCGTCTGCGTACACCTGCCTTGTCCAGGTGGTTCCCGAGCTCATGGCCTGCGGATATTCATCGAATTGATGGTAGACCGCGCCCAGGTTGTACATCTTCTCCATGTCGGGAGTGCCCCAGCCCTGGCAGGTCCTGGTCGCACTGTAGGTGCCTGTCAGCGGGTACTGGAATGCATCGGCTATCATCAGGGCCTTGATTGTGCTTGAATAGGGTATCGCATTGGTTGGGTTGTTTTCGAAGTAGTTCTCCTTGTACATCTCGTAGGCCAACAGCGATGAGCCTGCGACTTCCGGGGTGGCGCCGCTCGTGCCTCCGAAGTTATCGTAATAATTGGTCGAGGTGTAGCCTAAGCTGCCGACCCTGTCCACGGTGTGGATGTAGTCGAAGCACCCGCACAGATCCGGCTTCTGCCTGCCGTCTGCTGCCGGCCCCCTGGAAGGCGTGTTGCCGGCTTGCTGCAATAAGTACTGGTCATCTGTCATCGCGGCCGTGTTCTTGTGGAATATCGCGCCGACGCAGATGACATTCTTCGCAGCCGAGTCCTGGCTTATCATGCCCTCTCCAGTCCCGTCATTGCTGTTGGCTGCCGCCCAGAGCTGGAGAACCTTCGGGAAGTTTACTGCCATGGTGTCGTCCTCAGCCGGGTAGATTGTGTAATAACCATTGCATGTGCCCTGGCTCCAGGAATTGGACTGGACCACGCCGTTGTTTCCGGCCATGCCCTCGTTGAAGTCCCCGTTCCACAGGTTCGTTATCGCAGCGGTCCTGCCGGTGTACCAGTCCGCGAAAACACCGACGGCCTGTGGCGCGCAGCCCTGGGCGGTTGCGTCCCCTGCTCCTGTCCCAAACACTATCCCGGTGGTGCAAGTGCCATGGTCCTGTGACGTGACGGTCCCGTCAGTGTAATCCACGTTCTGCAGGTCGGGGTGGGTCCTGTCGCACCCGTTGTCCTGGACCTCTGCAAGCATGCCGCTGCCTGAGAACCCATAAGACTGGGGGGTGTCAATGCCCATGTATGTGTTCGAGGATATCAGGCTCATGTGGGTCTGCGGGGCAGGGTTATGGTGAATCGAGTTCACCTGATTGAGGGAGGCTATTGGCCGGATGTTGGCTGCGTCTATGCTGCATAAAATGTAGGGGGATGTGATGTCATGAACCTTCTCGATGACGGCGCCGCATGATTCCAGGGTTGCCACAACCTTGGCTGCGTCCTCCCCGGCATGAAGGGTGACCCTGACGGGCACCATGCCGGCCACTTCATTTAATTCCGGGCTCACTTTGATAGTGTCGGGATAGGGTATGATGCTGTCGGCCAAGCCCCCCAATGCCGAGAGGAACGGGAATGAGTCCGACACCCTTATCAGATAATTGCCGTCGCCCTGGTAATTGAGAATCTCAATGCCGTCGGCGCGTATGGCCGCCTGGGCATTCTCATCTGGAAGTTGCTCGAAATGGGCAAGGAGATATTGCGGCTCCCCGGCTGCTGCGGTGTCTGGAAAACTCAAGGTTCCGAATGCCGACATGACCATGACAGCCACTACGATTGATGAAAAGCCCACATTGAATAAATTTACATTTTTCATTTTCAAACAGCTCCGTGACATTGAAGCTGCAGAAGAACGATGCCGTGCATTCGCCCTTATGCAACCTACGCATCTCGTTAATATATTGTTAACAGGCTATTTAATAACTTGCCTTATATAATCAAATATTCACTTTTTCTTCGCTTTGGTTTCTGGCTGTTTCTTGGGCGGGGCCTTCTCGGACTCGGCGGCCCGTTTCACCAGGGGGTGCTCCCTCGGCTGCTGGTGGGGTGGCCGCGTGACGGTTCGGGTCTTCTGGTGGGGCGCCGGTTTGGGCGCTGGGTGCACCTGTGCGGGTTTTTTCGGGGGCGGCGTCGCGTGGGCGGTTGGGCGGGGCGCTTGCCTCTCCGTTGCAGGATATTGTTTCTTGGGCGGCGGAACAGGTTGGTGGGCCGGCTGTTTCTGAGCTGATGGGTCGGACCACGTCTTGGGCGGTGATTTGGAGCCCCATTTGGCTTTGTTCTCCTGTTCCAGCGTTCTCTTGTAGGTGGGGGATTTCACTGCCCAGTCCCCGCCGCTTGCGGAGACGCCGGAGCATGCACTGGATTTTATCCTGCTCCTCTCGATGAAGAAAATTCCAATGCTGGTGGCAATAACGCTCAGCACGATGATCATGAACACCACATTAAGGAATATGCTCTGATAGGGCTGCATCAGGATATAGTAGGGCGTGGGCTCGGGGACCGTGGTGTATTGCTTGATGGCGAAAGGGAGCTGGGCTAGAACTGCGGCTGCCAGGCCCCTCGGAATCATCGTATAGATATACGGCTTGTCGACCTTCAATTCTTTGCTGACCATGCAGGTTATCGTTGTGGACAGGTACCTGACTATGAATATGCCGGTGAACAGGACAGCCAGGAACACCATGAACATCATGATGGGCTGTTCGATCAGCCACGGGGGGATGAAGGCGGGCAGGCTTCCGAATGTGCTGCTGTCGATAGTGAAGGTGAACGTTATTCCCAGATACACGAAGAAGAATGTTCTGATGAGGAAAGAAACTTCGGTATGGAACTGCTTTATGTGAGTGTCGAACACGAAATCGCCCTTCATCTTGAGTATCCGGGCAATCTCATCTTTGTTGCTGAGGACCAGTCCGAAAACCAGCGCCGCTATGGCGCCGCTCACGTGGATGAACTCGGCCACAGCATAGAGCAATAAAAGCGCCGCTATTGTTATCATGAAGGCGAACTGCTTGCCCGCGAGTTTCTTCAACACCATCAGCCACACCACGCCAAAAAGGAAGGCGATGAAACCTGCTATTATGAACGAGCCAAGCAATTTCTGGATGAGCGCGCCCGTGTCCAATTCGACGCCCCTCAGCACTTCGATGAACACTATGGCCGTCACTATGCACAGCACGTCGGTGAGGACAGATTCGAGCGTCAGCATTATCTTGGTATTTTCTGTGGCGCAGGACTTCATTATGAGGGAGATAACGATTGCGCCGCTTGTTCCGCCCAGTATGCACCCGAGGAGGAGGGCTGCAATCAGGTCCATTCCGAGCAGATAGACACCGGCGAGAGCGGTCACAGTCACGGAACCGATAAAGGCCATGCTGGTGTGTAAAATCGAGATGCCCATCTTCTTCATGGTCTTCTCGAGGTGAAGGTTGAGGCCGCCGTCGAACAGGATTATCACGAGGGCAAGTGCCGCGAAGTGCGGGGCGATGCTCGTCATGGCCGTGGCCATCTCGGGGTCGTCCAGGAGTCCGAAGTCCGTGTATTGGGTGAGCAGGGGCCCAAGGAGCACTCCGATGAAGATCAGGATGAGGATGTCGGGTATCTTCGTCCTCTCGAAGAACAGGGACCCCATGAATCCGATAAGGATTATCATGCCGATCCCCGCAAAAAGATACGAAACTTCCATATTATACCCGCAAGGTCTCGCGATAATTATAATTTGTGTTTGGTCTCATGCCCAATAGGGGGTGCGCAGATCCTCATAGGCGCTCATCGCGGCGTAGGCGCCGCCAGCGCATGCGGTTATGACCTGCCGGAGGCCGCCCGTGACGTCCCCGGCGGCGTAAATCATCGGTTGGCTGGTGCGCATCTTGCGGTCCGTGCCGATGAAACCTTCGCTGTCGAGCACCACGCCCAGCGAGACCGCGATACCGGTATTGGGAACCACGCCGACGGATATGAATACCCCGCCGAATTCATGCACCTCTTCCTTGCCCGTGCCCTTGTTGTGGAGTCGCAAACCTGTCACCCCCGACTCGCCGAGTATCTCCCCGGTCTCCATGTTCAGCAGCAATTTGATGCCCTCGCTGGCCAGCTTTTCCTGGAGGATTTTCTCTGCGCGGAGCGCGTCACGTCGGTGCACCAATGTAACATCTGCACCCACATGCTTCAGGTGAAGCGCTTCTGTCGCGCCGCTGTTCCCACCGCCTATGACCGCGACCTTCTTTCCCCTGAAGAACATGCCGTCGCATGTGGCGCAGTAGGACACGCCCCTTCCCACCAGCTTACTCTCTCCCGAAACCCCGAGCTTCTTGTATCCCGCCCCGGTCGCGAATATCAGGGAGCGTGTTTGGTAGCCCTTTTCACCGGCACTGATGTGAAAAATGTCACCCTCTCTGCGGATGCTGTCAACATGGACACCTGTTTCCACCCTTATGTTCTTCTCCGCATGTGCCTTCATCTTCATCATCAGGTCCATGCCACTTATGCCCTCGTACCCGGGATAATTCTCCATCCAGGGAGATGTAATTGCCTGGCCGCCGCCCATCCCCTCGTCGAGCACAACGGCATTCAGCCCGGCCCTCGCCGCATAGATGCCGGCGGTAAAGCCCGCCGGACCGCCCCCGACGATTATCAGGTCGTGAACAGATTCCATCCGCAACCTCAGGCGATGAACGCTTTTATCTTGGGTTCAAGCATTTGGCGGGGCATGGCGCCGACCTCGCGGCTGGCCAGTTGCCCGTCCTTGAAGAAAAGCATGGTCGGGATGCTCTGTATTCCGAAACTCATGGCTGTTGACTGGCTCTCGTCCGTGTTGAGCTTTCCGAAGGCAACCTTCCCTTTGTAAGCGCCGGCAAGTTCCTCTATGACAGGGCCCAGCATACGGCATGGGCCGCACCAGGGTGCCCAGCAGTCAATGATTACCCGGGGGTATTTCTTGACGAAATCCTGGAAATCGCTGTCGTTCACATCCACGGGGCTGGCCGGCCAATTCTTGTCGTCGCTCATTTTCAAATCCTCCAATCTTCTTTTACGGATAATCTCCAATTCATTATCGAAGCTGTCGTCAATCATCACACCCGGATATTAGTTTTTCGCCCTTAAAAAAAGAACCCCTAATCCAAGGGAACCTTTTTACAGGCCGGGCCCCAACCTCTGGGAAGAATGGATGAACTGTTCGTCTCTAACTTCGGGCGGGTGGGAGTGTGTCGCCAGAACCGCAGTTCTGGCTCACACCCATATGGCATGCCGCGCTCTCATGTCCGTCTCTTTCTGCCCCAGCCGTTTCATGAGCTGGGACACAATCCCGTCGAGGAAGACGAGGGCGGTTATCTCGAACACAGTACCGAGCGGTGAGAATTCGCTGTCTTCGGTATCTTTTTCAACACGGATGTGGATGACAGAACTTGCTGCATGGGCCAGCTTGGAGTGCCTCTCCGCTGTTATGGCGATGACGCGGGCTCCGAGGCGGCGGACTATGTTGGCTGTCTGTATTGCGGACATGGTCTCGCCCGTGTTTGAAATGATTATCACCAGGTCGTCTTTCTCGACTATCGGCGTTATCGTCTCGCCTATGAAAAAAACCTTCAGCCCCATCTGAACCAGGCGGATTGCGAAGGCCTTGCACATCGTGCCGGACCTTCCGACACCGTATATGAATATTTTCTGGGTTTTCAGGATGTGTTCAATGAGGTATTCCCTCTCGTCGTCCTGCTCGGTCGCGAGAGAGGCCCGGACCCTTTTCAGAATATGTTCCTCGGATTCTGTCACTGTATCACTTCTTCTTGGGCGGTGTCTTCTTGGAGGGCGCTTTCGATGGCTTTTTTACTGCCTTCTTGGCCGGTCTCTTGGCTGGTTTTTTCACCGGTTTCTTGGGTTTTGGGGCGGGTGCTTTTGCTGTTTTCTTTGACGGCTTCGGGGTTTTTTTCACTTGCACCGGTTTCTTTTTGGCAGCTTTTTTCGGTGGCGCCTTGGATGGTTTCTTCGGTTTGGCTTTCGGAGCCGGTTTCTTGGGCTTAGGGGCGGGCTTCTTCGGAGTTGTTTTGGATTTTACAGCTTTCTTGGCCGGTTTGGCTTTCGGCTTGGCCGGCGCTTTTTTCTTGGCCAGAGGTTTCTTTGAGGCTTTGGCGGGGGCTTTCTTGGGGCTTGGCTTTGCTGCCGGTTTCCCGGTTTTCTTTGCAGGTTCGGGGGCGGATGCGCCCACCTTCTCCTTCTCCCTCTCGGCCTTGGCCTCCCGCTTTGCCAGCACCCTCTCCAATATCACCTTCATGTACATCGCGTCATGTTCCAGAAGGGGCGAGCCGGAAATAACAGTCAATTCCATGTCATTCTCCAGGATGCACTCGGCCAGGGGCTCGAATTTCAGATCGCCTTTTTTAATCGGGGTGTACCTTATCTCGTTTCCGTTCTCATGCTCCACGCCGGAGAAGTGCGTGTAGAAACGGCCTTTAGTGAATTTGTTGGCCCGGTCGAATAGGTCCTGGAAATCCTCCTTCTTCTTCAGAGCGCCGTTGCCCCTTGCGTGAATGTGGGGAAAGTTAATCACCGGGACCAGCCCGTTTACGCTGTCGCAGACCTTCTCTATCTCGGAGAACTCGCCGAATATCTCCTGTCTGCCGCTGGTCTCCAACCCAACCGGAATCTTGATTTCCGATTCATCGTACCATTCCTGGATGATTGCAATGTTGCTGATGATGTTCTTGGTGGCATCCTTCCTGGAGAAACCGCCGTACATTCCCAGGTGCGTAACGACAATCTGGGCGTCCAGCGCATCGGCGAGTATGCCGGCCCACCGAATGCTGTCCATGCTGCGTTCTGTAAGGTCGTTGTTGGCAACCAGGTCCATGTAATAGGGCGTGTGTATCGACAGGACTACGTCCAGGTTCTTGGCAATCTCGCCCAGCTGCCTTAGGTGCATATAATTTTTCGCGATAGGGTTTATCATGGAAAGTATCAGATCGCCTTTCTCGATGGGTTCCCTGAGGGTTGTGGCTTTTCGCCTCTTCCCGCTACCCCGCAGGACCTCGATTATCAGCTCATCCTCCATATCGGCCGGTTTCCTGCCGATGTCGTCGTCAGCGGCATGCCTCTGCTCGACATTGGCGCGAACCATCTGGACCTCCAAGGCCGTCAGGCCGAGGGTGTGCACATCCTCGATTCCGTCCCTTAGCGTGCGGCCTTTGCATGAAAGGGGTATTCCAGACGGACCAAAACGTATCATAATTCCTCACCTGTTCAAATTAAGTATTCACCCAGTATAACAAGGCACTATATAATTATTGACTGTATCAAATTTATAATATTTTGTTAAAATCCTTAGAACGGTGTCCGGGCCCCGTCAGCCAAGGCCCATTCACGGCATTCGCGCAAGCTTCAAATACTTGGACTCAATATAAGAGAAACACAGCAGGGATATATTTTGAGTGACATCAAAAGACTGGTTCTGGACGTCCTGAAGCCGCATAATCCGTCCATAATCGACATATCGCAGAAACTCGCAGACCTGAAAGGGGTCTCGGGGGTGAACTGCACGCTCGACGAGGTCGACCAGGAAACCGAGAGCATAAAGATAACCATGGAAGGCCACGCAATCGACTATGAGGCGGTCAAGGCCGCCATTTCGGGGTTTGGCGCGGTCATCCATTCGGTAGACAACGTTGTCGCCGGAAAGAAACTTGTGGACGAGGTCAGGACACCGCAGGACTGATCAATCGGACTTCGGCGTTGAGGAGGCCCTTTTCTGCTTAAGAACTGAGGCTACCTTCCCTATCAGCTCGGTCTTACTGAAATTCTTCTCAACCGATACGCAGCCTTCCCAGCCCCACCAGCTTCTCGGATAGGCTTTATCGGAATGAAGGTCCGCCCGGATGCCGAGGGATTCTATGGCGCCAAGGAGTTCCTGGGATGTGGGGTTCTGTACGGCCTGCGACTTCGGCACCCGCCTGCCGCCGGCCCTGCTCTTGGTGGAGTCAAAGTAACTTGGCCATAGAATTATGTGGCTGGTCCTTGTTCGAACCATTGGGGCCCCCACCCGCTCATTCCTGCAGGACGGCGTTCACAACCGCATCCTGGCCGGGCCTGGATGTGACGCGGGCCATTCCGACCTCGGTCTGCACCACTGCGCCTTTTGTCAGGATGTTCCTTTGCACGTAATTGTGGTTCGCGGGATTGTCCTTCACGGTCAGGATCCGGGATTTCTGCGCCTTCCCCGTTTTCGGGTCGAATACATTGGCATAGCTCACGGTCATCAGCCGGCCTTTCATGTTGTTGCCGCGCGTCCGGTATATCTTCATGTTGGTCTCTTCCCTGACCACCGCGAACTGCGACTCGGGTGCGATCTCATGGGCCTTCTTCTTACGGAACGGCCTGTAGCTGCCGCCGGTGCTCTTCTTTTTTGAACGTCCTTGCCATAGCGCCATTGTATCACCTAGTGGAACTGCGCATAAGAAACACTCTGTATAAAATGCTTTCCCACCGCAATCCCTCTGTTCACAGTTTTCAGGTATACGAGATTGCGGAATTTCTTAATTGAATTTGCCTCCAGATTGCCCAATTATGGCGAGCACGTCAAAATGATGTGTGTCTGTTATGTGCTCACCGATTGCTTCCACATCGTTTCTAGCTACATGGCATTCGAGTTTGCAGGGACATTATTCCATGCCATCGGCGCATACTCTGATTTGATATTGCTTTGTTCCGTATGCACCTATTGGTTGTAAATTGCATAGGACATAATACATTCTTTTTAACCTGGATAACGTCTCCGCGGCTATCTGGCTCGCTTCGCTACGCTCGCTCGGCCCCAATTCCCCTTCGGGGAACTTCAGATTGCCCCACCCATTTAAAACCCTGGCTTTTCACTTTCACTTACCCCCCCTATACAAGTATATAAGGGGCCAAAAGGAATATAGATTTGAGATGGATCGATGGCAAAGAAAAACCGCATGATATCGGTTCAAGGTAAGAACATCACGATAATTGATGATGATTACATATCCTTGACAGATATGATAAAAGCCAAGGATGGGGAATTCTTTATTTCCGACTGGCTCAGGAATAGAAATACCGTTGAATTTCTAGGCATTTGGGAACAGATACATAATCCTGATTTTAATTATGGCGAATTCGCCACAATTAGAAGTAAGGCAGGGCTGCATAGTTATAAAATTAGTGTTAAAGAATGGGTAGCTAAAACAAATGCCGTCGGCATCATAGCAAGAACGGGAAGATATGGAGGCACATATGCACACAAGGATATTGCCTTTGAGTTCGGGATGTGGATTAGCGCAGAGTTTAAAATTTATCTCATACTGGAGTTTCAACGCTTAAAGGAAGAAGAACAAAAACAATTGGGGTGGGATATTCGTAGAAATCTTGCCAAAATCAACTATCGAATCCATACTGATGCCATCAGAGAGAATTTAATCCCGGTCACCTTGAGCAAACAACAGATTAACACAGTGTATGCTTCCGAAGCCGACATTCTTAACATGGCATTATTTGGTAAGACTGCTGCTCAATGGCGAGAAGAAAATCCCGAGAAGGATGGCAATATCCGTGATTATGCAAATATCTCACAACTTGTTTGCCTGGCCAACTTGGAAAATCTTAATGCAGTATTTATCAATGATGGAATGGACCAAAACGGGCGGTTGAAACGTTTGAACCATATTGCGATTCAACAAATGAGGATACTAGTAGCAGACAGGAGTACCAAAAAGTTAATGAGCAAATAACGTGTGTGTGATGAACCCCGGTTGGACGCAAGAAAAAACCACGGCGGCAGGATGATTTTCGGAAACGAAAAACTCACTCCGCTTCGCTCCGTGCCCCGCTGCGCTCTCGCTGTTGC